>PIVZ01000060.1 GCA_003354045.1 bacterium | reverse complement strand
TCGGTGCCGATGGGACTCCTTGCCATCACGATATTCGTGGCAACGGCCTATCCGCTTCTCTATCCGTGGCTTCCCGCTGAGGGCTTCGCGACCAAAGGCCTGTGGCTCGGCGGGCTGACCGCGGCCTGCCTCGTGCTGGGAGCGGCGGTCGGGCTACTCGAGCCCGCCGGCCTGGCCGCGAGTGTTCCGTTCTCCGTTGCGACCGGCGTGTTCTTCGGACTGACCTACACGGGTAATTCAGCGGTAAGCAACTACACCAAGGTCCGCAAGGAAACGGCACAGTTCCTCGTTCCAGACGTGGCGCTCTACGTCGTCAGCCTGCTGGCCTTCGTCTTCTTGGAGTGGCAGCTATGATCACTGTGAACTCCAGCGCGTGCACCGGCTGTCGGGATTGCGTGAAGGTCTGCCCGCACGGTGTGCTGGCCATGAACGGCAAGAAGGCGATGTTGGTCGCCGAGGAGCGCTGCATCGAGTGCGGCGCCTGTCATCTCAACTGCCACGAAGGCGCCATCGACGTGACCAAGGGCACGGGGTGCCTGCTGATCATCATCCGCGAGGACATCCTGCATCTGAAGGGCAGTCCGGCCGCGGCCACCTGCGACTGCGGTTAGTGCCGACAGACGTGCAGGGCTACCCGGAGCGCTCTCGCAACAACACCTCTTGGGCGATGGTGGCTACGTGCGTGCCGTCCGTCGTGAACACCGGGCCGGTCGCAAGCCCACGGCTGCCGATGATGCCGTGGCTGGTGATGTCGAGCAGCAGCCAGTCGTCGGTGCGCACGGGCCTGTGAAACCACATGGCGTGGTCGAGACTGGCGCCCATGAAATGATCGCTCCATTCTCCATCGTCTGGCGTCCAGTTGGGGTGGGCCGTCAGCGCCGAATCCATCGGGTTCAAGTCGGCAACATAGGCGAGCGCGCAGAGGTGAAGGCGCGGGTCCTCACCGAGTGTCTCCGGGTAGCGCGCCCATACCAGCGAGCGTGGCGGCCCACTCGAGTGTGGCAGGTCACGACGCTGGATGCCGGCATCGTACTTTTCGGACAATCCACCTGGCGGAGCTACATCGGAGGGAAATACAGCAGACTGGGTCTCGGCGCCCTGCTCGGCGAGCTGGAACGAGCACCCCAGCGTCAGGATCGCGCCGGCACTTTGACGCGCCAGCACTCGGCGCGTGGTGAATGATCGTCCATTGCGAACGCGGTCTACTTCGTAGCGGACCGGCTCGCGCAAGTCGCCGCCCAGAATGAAATAGGAGTGCAACGAGTGCAGCGCGTACTCGGGCGCAACGGTCTGAGTTGCCGCCCACACGGCCTGTGCGACCACGAGCCCGCCATAGATCCGGCCCCAAGGATAAGGCGGGCTCTCGCCGACAAAGGTATCGGGCCCGTGGGGTTCGAGTTCGAAGATTCGAGTAAGATCGAGAGGTGACTGCTTCACGGCCGCAGACCCTAGCAACGGCGAGCAACCGATACCAAGCGGCGGTGCGGATCTCGATCTGTCGCGGAACGCCAGCGGCGTCGGATCAGAGCTCTACACCCAGGGTACCGATAGCAGCACAGGCGCCGGGTCAGGGCTCTGCGTCGGAACTATCCGGTTACTTCGTGTAGCTCGACGAGCTTCAACCTGGCCATGCGCTCGAAGTCGCGATCCAGAGACCACAGTTCGTCTCCGCGCTCGGCGGCAATCGCACCGATGAGAAGATCGGCGAAGCCGAAACGTTCGCCTTTGTCGCCGGCACGCTCGACCCAGGAATCGATGAGAGTCCAGGTCGCCTCCGTCGGGAAGAAGACGGGCAGGGCAGAGAGCAGGCGAAGTAGGCGCGCACGGTCGCGACGAGAGGCGCCCATGAGGATCTCCACACGCACCGGCGCAGCCAGTGCGATGCGGTCTTCGTCCAGCAGAGCGGTGAGATGAAGGGCTTCACTTCCCTCGCCGTCGCGGAATGCGGACACCCAGACCGAGGTGTCGGCTACGATCATTTGTCCTGCAGCTTGCGCGCGCGGCGGCGAGAGTCGGAGGTGTCGATGTCGAGCGCCACCGACCCGAAGCAAGACTTGAGCTCTTCGATGCGCTCGCGCCTGACGAGCTCGCGCAGAGCGACGACCACGGTATCGGTCTTCGACTTGAAGCCGAGCTTGCGGCGGGCTTCCTCGAGGAGCGGCTCAGGGAGGTCGAGAGTCGTGCGCATACGAAAATGGATAATATGTATGCGTCAGGATGTCAATATGATAGATATCATTATGCGACATCGGCGCGAGAATCGTAGAGCTATGGGAAAAGCTGAGCGATTTCGCATAGAAAGGGCGATGGCAGCCGCCCCGTCAGAGCTTCGCGACGATATCGCTGCCGAGGCGGGCGATGAAGGCCATGAGCTCGTCCTCACTTCCCGGCAGGCAGATCGGCATGAGCCGATGGGTGCCTGCATCTTCGAAGCGTCTGACCGAGTCGGCATCTAACTCGACGCTCGGGGTGATGCTGATCTCGAGCTCGCCCAGTTCGGCCGGCCGTTCGTAACGGCCCAGCGCCTCCCTGAGGCCGGCAACGCAGCCCTCGGTCGCCTCCACGTCGAGCGAGAAGCCGTACCAGCCGTGCGCGTGCTCGACGGCGCGCCGAAACGCCGGCGCCGAGTGGCCGCCCATGACGATCGGAGGTGACGGTCTCTGCACAGGCTGCGGGTGCGCCTGAATTCCGGAGAACGACACGAAGCTACCCTGGTAAGCGGGCGCGTCCTGGCTCCAGACGGCCAGCATCGCTTCCAGGTACTCGATGGTCCGTGGCCCTTTCTGATCGAACGGGATTCCGAGCGCAGCAAACTCGGGCTCGAGGTAACCGATGCCGATACCGAAGAGCAGCCGGCCCCCGGAGACGACGTCTACGCTGGCCAGCTCCTTGGCGAGCACCAACGGGTTGCGCTGTGGAAGGATGATGATCCCTGTGCCGAGAAGAACCTTCTCGGTACAGGCCGCCAGGTAGGTGAGCGAGACCGCCGAGTCGAGAATCGGGAACTCGGGTGGGAGCGGGGAGGGCGCTACCTGTGGGTCGGGCAGCACGACGTGCTCTCCCGTCCACAGCGACTCGAACCCCGCCTGCTCCGCCGCCGTTGCCGCCTTCGCGGCCGCCTGCGGGTCGCACCAGATGCCCATGTTCACGCCGAAGAGTCCGTACTTCATGTTTATTCCTCCGAGAGAGGCTCACGCCGCGGGCGCTGCCGTTAGCGCAGGCTAAAGTTTCATCTGCATCCGGGCCAGGCCCTGCGTGCCGAATGCCGCTTCGAACTCGTCACTGCAGTAGTCCTCGAGCCACTCGAAGCCTACTGTGCGATACGCGCTTCTCGCCGATACGTTGCCGAGCAGGTAGCCGATCTGCGCGGTCGTGAAGCCCTCCTTACGGCCGAGCTCCAGGATGTCGAGCAGTAGCTCGTGGATGAGACCGCGCCCACGAAACTCGGGCTTGGTCGCGACCGACTCGATAATCCACACGCCCTCCGGGCTTGGGTAACCGGTCGAGATAAACGGTGCGATGCCCGCGCCGACGGAGGCGGTTTTCTCCTCGGGCCAGTCCAAGGTGGCCACAAGCTCCGTCATGCCGAGTCCCACCGGCCCCGTGCCATGTGCCACTTCCTCGTAGCCGGCCAGCGCGGAGGCGGGCTCACCGTCCAGCTCGAGCACTCGAAATCGCGACCAGTGGCAGAAGTGAATCTGCTTGGTCTGCGCCAGCGCCGCCAACGTGGCCAGCCGATCGGTCTCGTCGCCTGGAAAGGCGAAATCCCAGACTCCCCTTTCCAGGTGTGAGCGCGCCGCAGCCTGCATTACCCACGCCAGAAACGAGCTGTCATCGGCAGTCGCCCACCGTATGTCTATCTTCGCCATACCAATGATCCTTTCGCGCACTCGTCTTGCAGCCAAGCTAGCCGCGTTGGAGAACCGAGGGAAGCGGCGCGAGCAGGGTCGGTCACTGGAGCGAGTGACTCGAACGAGCAATTGTGTCGCCCCGCGCGACTTGCGGCACCTCAGGCCGGCTGCATATGCTTCGTGCGGCGAGTCGCGGTCAAGACTCTCGGGCGACTTCGCGGACGCAGCGAAGAAGGGCTCTTGACGAAAGCGGGTGCAAACAAAGGAGTGGCCATGAAGCCTGACGATTTGAAGGTGAAGATCCTGGGGATAGTGGGAACCCCCATCAAGGACGGCAACTGCCAGTACTTCCTCGAGCAGGCACTTGAAGCGATCGAGGCGGGTGGGACGGCTACAACCGAGCTCGTCCATCTCGAGGACTACCGAATAGAGTACTGCGCCGGATGTGAAGGATGCCTGCGCCGGGTGCACAAGCTGCAAAAGGAGCTCGGTTACGACACCGTTCCAGTCCCGGTAAAGGACTACAACTGCGGCATCAGGGACGACATGGAGGTCCTCCACAAGAAGATGCTCGAAGCCGACGGCATCCTACTTGCCGCTCCCGTCTACATCGCCAGCATGCCGGGACAGGTGAAGACTTTCATCGACCGCTGCCGCACCTTCGTCCATGATTTCCGCCTGCGCGGTAAGGTAGGAGCGCCGCTCACGGTGGCTTTCTACCGCAATGCAGGAGAGGACACGACACTCCAGGCGATGTCTCTTTCGCTCCTTGCCCTCGGCTTGTCGGTGGTTTCGTTCGGCGCCTCGGCGGTCACCACCAAGGAGGGACTGGGCATACCGATCCGCGAGACGCGTTTTGCGGTAAAGCACGACATGGTCGGAATGACCCTCATGCGGGCTGCCGCCGGCCAGGTCGTCGAAGCTGCGATTCAGATGAAGGCCGGCAAGCTGGCACTCGAAGAAGCCGGAGTCCAGGTGCAATCCGGAAGCTGGACGATCGCTCCCACCATTCCAGGATGAGATCTCGCCCCTCCTTCCCCGCTACCTGTCCGGTCCCGGAATGGGAGACGTGTCACACAATTACTCGGCTGCAGACTGGGCGAAGTAGTGGTCGCTACAATGCGGCGTCCATCAACTGATGCCTGTCTAACCCGCACGCACCTCAGGACGACTTCTTGTCGCTTGGGCGTTCGAATTCCGCGGCCAACTCCGGCCAGCTCTCGGGACGAAACGCCCCGTAGAGAAAGAGGCGTGTGAGCTCACGGGCAAAGCGCTGGGTTTCTTCTCGAGCCTGCTCTTCGCTCTCGGATCGCTGCCGCGCCATGAGCGACCACACCAGCGCGGAAGTCATGCCGATGACGCCGAGCATCTCCGCGTCTATCCCATCCTGACTGCGCGGGCTTTGCACCAAGTCATCGAGATAGGAGACGTAGTCTCCCCACCCGGGTGCGATCCCGCTGTGGCCCGCCAGTATCTGAAACAACCAGATGCGCGCGATGTCCGGGTGGTCGCTGAAGTACTCGACGAAGAACGCGACCCGTTCACCGAAGTCGCGGGGCTGGAGGAAGAGCTTGTGGACCTCGTCGGAGAACTGACCGGCGACGGCTTCGATCAACTCCTCCCGGTTTTGAAAGTGCTGGTAGGCAGTGCTGCGGTTCAGGCCGGCGCGCTCGGCCACCGCCACCACGGTGACCGCATCGGTGCCGCGCTCGGCGACCAGTTCTCGGGCCGCCTTCAACAAGGCCAAACGGCTCTGCCGCGAGTCACTTCGAAGCGGTCGCTCTCGGGTCTCCGTGGATTCCATCGCCTGCTCGTTCCTTCCTGTCGAGGACCTTTCCGGATCTCGTGCGAGACAACTCCAACATAGGTGTTGTAATTCGTAATTACAACACCTATGTTGGAAATGGCCCCGGCGGTCGCACAGGGTAGGCCCGGCCACCGAATGGCGCGAGGCCCTGGCGCCCCGGCCGAACGAGGAGAACCAGCATGAACGTACCATACGGGGAAGACCTCCTTATGCTTGACGACGAGCAGCGCGCGGTGCAAGAGGCGGCGCGCCGCTTCGCAGCGGAGGTGCTCCGCCCGACGGGGATCCTACTGGATCGGCTCCCGGCCGAGGCGGTCGTCGCTCCCGACTCGCCGCTTTGGCAGGTGCTGACTCAGGCCAGCGAGCTGGGCTATACACGGCTGGCAGTCCCCGCCGAATTTGGCGGCCTCGGGCTCTCCCCGCTGGAGAGCTACCTGGTCCAGGAGGAATTCGCGTGGGGCAGCGTCGGGCTATCGGCAGTGATCTTCTTATCTGCGATCACGGCGGGGGCCGCCTTCCTGAGCGGCAACTCGACGCTGATCGAGGAGTTCACCATGCCGTTCCTCGAGGCGAAGGACGGTTCCGTCATCGGCTGCTGGGGACTGACGGAGCCCGACCACGGCTCGGACACGCTGGCGGTGATGCGGCCGGAGCTGCGGGTAAAGGTCCGGGGCCAGGTCGTCGCGCGGGCGGATGGCGATCACTGGGTGATCAGCGGGCAGAAGTCGGCGTGGGTGTCTAATGCACCGATCGCAACCCATGCGATGCTCAACGTGCAGCTCGAGCCCGGTGCGGGTCTGGAACGCGGAGGCGTCTGTGTGTTACCGCTGGACCTGCCCGGAGTATCGCGCGGCCCGGCGCTCGAGAAACACGGCATACGGTCTCTTCCGCAGGGCGAGCTCTTCTTCGATGACGTGCGCATCCCTCTGCACAACATGATCGTCGGAGTCGAGGACTACCCCGAGCACGTGCAAAGAACCCTCACCGCATTCAATGCCGGCGCTGCTTGCTCGGCGGCGGGGCTGGCGCGCGCGGCCTACGAGTCCGCGCTTGCCTATACCAAGGAGCGGGTGCAGGGCGGCCGGCCCATCTTCGAGCATCAGTCAGTCCGCTCGCGCCTGTTTCGGATGTACAGCCTGGTCCAGGCCACGCGCTCGCTCACGTGCCATGTCTCCGTGCGCAGCTCCACCATGCTCGAGAAGGGGGAGGCCGCGCCCCTGCAGGATTCAATCACCTCGAAGGTGTTTTGCACGCGGGCGGCGCTGGAAGTCGCCACGCTTGGGGTGCAACTGCACGGGGGAGCCGGGATGACGAAGGAGTACCCGGCCGAGATGTTCCTTCGCGACGCAGCTTCCTTGACGATTGCGGACGGCGAGAACGAGTTGCTCGCACAGATGGGTGGCGCGCTGCTCTAGTCCGCAAGGGTCACGAGATCTGACGCACGCTTGGCCGTCGCAGTAGACGTGCCGGCGACCCTTGCGGGCTAACGAGACTCGCGGGCTACCTGAGCCGGCGCCACTCGTAGATCGGAAGATCGAGGCTGCCCTCGACCATCACCGCGTCCCCTTCCTCCGGGATCGGAAGGTTCGCGAGCACCGCGCTGACCCGGGTGCTCTGCGGGGTCTGCTCGAAGGTGGTCTCGAAGAAGCGCACCTTGCCCCGGCCGCTCCAGGCATCCGTCACGTTCAGCCTGCTCGAAAACAACGTGGGATAGCTCACGTCGGTACCGGTTCCGTCGGGCGTAGGGATGTGTTTCCAGGACAACCAGGGACGGCTCTGGATCTTCTTCGTCAGCGCCTGCGTCTCCGCCTCCCCGAGCTTTTCGAGCTCCGAGACCTCGCCTTCGGCCAGCCGGGTGCTGTTCTCGGATAGGTACCAGCCCTTCGTGCCGCCCAGCGACCAGAAGTCGGGGATGTCTGCGACGATCTTGGGCGCGCCGGCAAGCTCACGACCCGCGGTGACGGGGCCGGCGTGGCTCTCCCACTGCATGAGTGCATAGTCGCCTTCGAGATGGTCTTCCTCGCCATCGAAGCGGGCCGTGACGTCAACCGCCACGACGTTGTAGCCGCCGCCCGCCAGCCCGATGCAGCCCGAGAGCTTGAGGTAGCGGACCGAGATGGTGGCAGGATCGGTCGCCGTGAATCCCGGCGGAAGGTAGGGCGCTACGGCCGACCGATCGATCGGGCCGGTGAAGACGAGACCGACGGCCCCTTCATAGTGGACAGTCATCCCGTCCCAGCCCGGCTCGAGGGCGCCGAAGTGGACGGGCATGAAGTAGCTTTTCCCCGCCTCGAACTCGAAATTTGACATTGATCGCTCCTCGTCGCGGCTTCTCCAGAGAAGCCGTCTGGTTCACTGACTGTGGGCAAATCCAACATAGGTGTTGTAATTCATAATTGCAACACCTATGTTGGAGATCGTGCCTGGCGGTCGAAGAGCGTACTTCGATCCGAATTCACCTCGAGCATCTCCACGCCCGCCACGCCGAGGAGGGACCATGATCCACCGTATCAATCACGCGGGCTTGCTCGTCCCCGACATCGAGCGGGCGGCCGAAGTCTGGGGCGGCGTGTTCGGGCTGGAGCGGTGGGCCCTCGGCATCTGGCATGCGGTCGAGGAGGGGGTACGGACGTTGATGTTCCCGGTCGGGGATGGTGCCAGCGTCGAGCTTCTGGATACCGCCGACCCGGGCACACCGTTTAAGCAGGCATTCGACGCGGGCCGCGGCCTCTACCACATGTCTCTGCTCGTGGCCGATCTTGACGAGACGGTACGGCGTCTGCGGGCCGCGGAATCTTGGGTTCAAGTTCGACCCGCCGGAGAGGTTCTAGTGCTGCGCCGCGGATGGGTCGATCCGGCTTCTGCCTGTGGCGCTCACATCGAGCTGATCGACGAGCGCGAGATCCTCGCGATGGGATTGCCTGCTCCCGAGTCGCCGCCCCCGGCGGGCATCTTCGAACGGTTCAGCCACGTCGGTCACCTGGTCGCGGATCTGGACGCGGCGCTTCGTTTCTATCGGGATGCGCTCGGTCTGGAGCCGGAGTCGGAAACACCGGTCTCCTGGACCGAAGAGGGCGCGCGCTCTCTCTGCTTCCGCGTCGGCGACGGCCCGGCGCTCGAAGTGGTCGAGGTGTCAGAGGAGCGCGGCCCGCTGTGGCCGCACCTCGAGCGACACGGCCCGGGCCTGGCCTACCTGGGGATGGAGGTGGCCGACCTCGACCGCGCCGTCGAGACGCTGTCGCCACGCGACCTTTGGCTCCAGCAGAGACCCCGCAGCGAAACTCTGCCCCGCCGCGTCTGGGTCCACGCGCGCTCCACACACGGTGCGCTGCTTCGACTCACCGAACGCGCGTGAGAAAGGCCCGAGCGCGCGGTCGCTCGCTGCCGTGTCTGGCGGCGTTCCTGAACAGCGGCAATTCATCGAGACAATGAATCGAGGAGTAATGACGTGTTTGAATTGACGGAAGAACAACAGATGTTTCAAGAGGTCGTCCGCTCGTTCTGCGAGAAGGAGCTGGCGCCGGTCGTAGAGGACCTGGATGAAGCGAGAATCCTGCCCTACGATCTTTGCCGCCGGATGACGGACGCTCTCGGTATGGGGGATATCGTCCGCGCCGGTCTAGAGGCTCGCGCCGACAAGCTCGACAACGGATCGAAAGAAGCCAAGAAGTCCACCGGCAGAACCGGGTTCGGTGGCGGCGACCCAATGATCGGCTCCATTCTCGTCAAGGAGCTGGCTCGATACGCACCGGGTTTCGCCATGAGCTGGGGCGCGTCGCTCGGACTTTGCGGGGCGGCCATCGCCACCAAGGGGAACGCGGAGCAGATCAGAAACTACGCTATACCGGTGATGACGTTCGAGAAGATCGGCGCCTGGGGTCTTACCGAACCCAGCGCTGGATCGGATGCGTTCGGCAGCATGAAATCGGTTGCCAGACCGAGCGGGGATGATTTCATCCTGAACGGCACCAAGACCTTCATTACGAATGCGCCACACGCCGATGTTTTCGTTGTCTACGCCAAGATCGATCGGGGCCAGCCAAAGGACGAGCAACCGGTACACAGCTTCATTCTCGAACGGGGTATGGAAGGACTGAGCACCGGCAAGCCGTTCAAGAAGATGGGCATGAAGGACTCTCCGACGGGCGAGATTGTCATGGAGGACGTAAGAGTTCCCAAGGACAACCTGCTCGGAACCGAGAAAGACAACATCCGCAGTGCGGCCAAGGAAAGCCTCGGAAACGAACGGAGCGGTCTGGCTCCCATGGTGTGGGGTATAATCGAACGCAGCTACGAACTGAGCCTTCAATACGCAAAGGAGAGGGAACAGTTCGGGAAACCCATTGCCGAGTTCCAGGCCATACAGCTCAAGCTCGCGAACATGTTCATCCTGCTCGAAAACGTCAAGAATATCGTGTTCCGGCTGGCGTGGATGTCGAAGAGCGGGAAGAAGGACTTCGCGTTCATCTGCGCATCGAAAGCGTATTGTTCGCAAGCTGCGGTAGTTGCGACCCTGGACGCCATCGCCATACACGGCGGCTATGGATATATGCAGGAATACAGCGTCGAGAAGCTGATGCGCGATGCCAAACTGTTGGAGATCGGTGCCGGGACGACCGACATAAACCTGCTTCAAACCGCGCGGCTGGAGTTGGGGATCAAACAGTAGCCATCTGCGATGGTGGCTCTGAGGGCCGTCGGAGAACGGCGTGCCCGCCCGAAAGCGTCAGGCCATCGGCGGTATCAACGCCAGGATAGACTGCTGAGGCACGGTCAACTCGACCGGCTCCAGGTCGAGCCACCGCTGTCCCCGCGAATGGGTCTGCTCGCGATCGTAGCGCGGACTAGTGACCGCATTGACAGAAAAACAGCAACACAGTATCCTGTAATCATGGGAACACGCATATCAACGGACCTTGGGGATGCTCGGCTCGTGAAACTCCTCAAGGCGGAAGCCAATGAGCGTGATACCAGTATCAAGGACGTCCTGGTGCGCGCTCTCGAGAGCTACTTCGCCGATCGCCTCGAGACGAAAGCGCTTGCCAAGATCGCGGAATCATCGTTCAGCGAATGGGACGACCCGCGAGACGCGGATTACGATACGCTGTGACGCCCGGCGACGTAGTCTTGGTCCGGTTCCCGTTCGCGGACCTCGCCGCCACCAAGAAGCGCCCGGCGCTTCTGCTCGCCGAGGCAACCCGTTCCCCAAACAATAGGCTGGTTACCGTGGCGATGATTACGAGCCAGATCGAGGCACTGAGGCTCGAAGGCGATGTCTTGATAGACGCCTGGCAGGACGCGGGACTGCTTCACCCAAGTCTGCTCCGACTTGCCAAGGTCGCCACGGTAGACACCGAGCTCATAGACAGGCGGATCGGCCATCTCGCTAAACGCGATCTCGCGAGTGCGAAGGCTGCCTTCCGACGGGTGTTCGCTGCCTGGACCTGACGGCTGCCGCAGCCGCGAGATCCGGCCGGCCTCTGTTCTTGCCTCGGCGCCGGCCGCACAATGAGCCGTCCGGTCGTGCCCTCCGGCGTGATGCGGGCGGAGAGGTGTCATGGATCCGCAGCGCTCTCGGCGTTATCCCTTCATTTCCCAAGGTCAGCCTGCGCTCCTGTCAGTGGAGCGCACCGAGGGCCATTACCTCATCACCCCGGATGGGACGCGCATCTTGGATGCCGCCGGCGGAGCCATCGTCTGTAACATCGGCCACGGGCGGGCCGAGGTAGCCGAGGCGGTCGGGCGTGTCCTTGCAGAGACCACCTACGTGGTCCCGCCTTTTGCCACCGAGAGTCGGGTGCGCCTGGTCGAGCGCCTACAAGACGACTGGCTTCCCGAGGGAATAACGCGGGCGATCTTTGCCAGCGGCGGCTCGGAGGCCATGGACGCTGCCGTGCGTGTGGCCAGACAACATCATGTGGCGGCAGGCAGGCCCGGCCGCTGGAAGATAATCGGGCGCGAGCTCTCCTATCACGGTGTCACCCTGGCTACGCTGGGCGTGGGCGGGCACGGTAAGCGCAGGGCGGGGCTGGAGCCTTTGCTGCTCGATGCGCCGAAGGTGCCGGCCTGCTATCCGCTGCGCTGCTCGCTTTGTCGCGGCGAGGGCGGCTGCAACCTGGCTTGCGCCGATGCCCTGGAGGCAGCCATCGAGCGCGAAGGGCCGGAAACGGTTGCAGCCTTTGTGGCAGAGCCCGTGGGTGGCTCTACCGGCGGGGCTTTGGTGGCGCCCGATGGGTACTGGCCGCGCATTGCCGAGATCTGCCGCCGACATGGCGTGCTGCTGATCGCCGATGAAGTGATGACCGGCTTCGGGCGGACCGGTCGGCGCTTTGCCGTGGATCACTGGGATCTGGTTCCCGACCTCATCGTTTCAGGCAAGGGGCTGGCTGGCGGCTACGCGCCGATCTGCGGCATCTTCGCGCGCGAAGAGGTGGTCGCGCCGATCGCGGAGACCGGCGGCGACGTGATGTTCTACACCTATGCGGCCCACCCTTCGGCCTGCGCGGCGGCGGATGCGGTGCTCGCCATAGTCGAGCGCGAGAATCTGGTCGAGCGTGCCGCCGACATGGGTGCCTTGCTGCACGAGCGGCTAGGCACGTTGCGAGAGAGTCCGCACGTCGCCGAGGTCCGCGGCCTGGGCCTGCTGCAGGCCATAGAGTTCGTGCGTGACCGCGACACCTTGGAGCCGTTTCCGGTCGAGGCGCAGTTCACGATGCGAGTCGTCATGTCCGCCATGGCGCGCGGTGTATTCTTCTACCCCGGCGGGGCCGAGCCCGCGCGCGACGTCCTATGCCTGGGGCCGCCTTTCACGATCGGGCCGGAGGAGATCGATCTCATGGTGCGCGTTCTCGAGGAGTCCATCGCCGAGGCGGCGGCGGGAATGTAATCGCCGAGGCCGCGGTTATCGCTCGATCGACACTGGCAAATACGGCATGGACCCCTGCACGCCCGAATCGTTGCGGACCGCATCACCGGAGAGGCCAGAGGCGATCTGATGGGCTCGAGGTTACCCTCGGCGCCTGCCCGGCGGACCGGTGGCCAGTCGTGCCGGGCACTCGGCGGACTGCTTCTCGTAAGAAAAGATCAACGATATCAATGAGTAAGGTCACCGTCAGGCTGGCGGTGGGCACGAGCCGTTGCGTGAGGGCGTTGCCTCGCCAGCCGTCGCAGCCGGCCGTTTTGGCCCCCAGCCGTGCTACCCGCGGGGTGTGCGCACCACCCGCGACGGTCCGTCATGTTCACTATTACGGATAAATCCCCTAACCTAGTAAGGAAGGGGTCGCCGAGTTGGAGCGTGGATTCCACGCGGTCCGGTGCAGAGATGGACTGGAGTGCCTGGGAGCGCATTTGTTCGATGACTGGATTCAGTCAATTACTCAAGGGCCTGAAGGGGGGCTATCAACTTGAGAGAAGCAACGAGAAAAATGAACAATTCGTCGGGTGGCAGGTTACTGACTCCTAGCCGGTACATATTGGCGAGACACGCGCCGCGGATGCGGAGCGCAAACACGCGTGCGGGTGCGCAACCGTTATCGCGAGCAGCCGGTCGTGGGCTACGTTCGATGATATCGAAGGCATGCCTTGCCGCTGTCGCTGTTGCCTTCACGGTGCCGACGTACAGCGCCATTGCCGCCAGCGTGTCGGGCTCCAATGCCACCGACGTCGCCATTCCTGACAAGGGTGGATTCGTGCTGAGCGTCATCGAGATAGGTAATGCTCCGGCCGATGCGCTCGTAAAGGGAGTGGATGTCTCCTTCAAAGCCGTGCACTCGGCTTCCGGTAACCTCAACATCGATTTCAATGCCGATGCGGAAAGTGATCTCGGTAACTACAACCTCTGGGAGCGCGAAGGCGGATCTGACGACAACCCCACGAAAACCGTTGAGGGAATCGACATTTTCGACGGGCTGCCGGTCAACCGTACTTGGTATCTGTACGTGCGCGACGAGGAGGCCGGAGACAAGGGATCCCTCGACGAATGGTCGATAACGGTGCACTACGAGTCGAAGTCCGCGAAGCCGACAGGGAAGAAGACCGCCAAGCCGGCAGACAAGAAGGGCGAGAAGAAGGGCGCCAGGGCGGAGGCGAAGGCGGCGGCGAAGAAGGCGGCGGCGAAGGCCGCGGAGGCGAAGGCTGGGGAGAAGAAGGCGGCGGAAACGAAGGCTGGGGAGAAGAAGGCTGCGGAGACGAAGGCAGCGGAGACGAAGGCAGCGGAGAAGAAGGCCGCGGAGACGAAGGCAGCGGCGAAGAAGCCAGAGAAGAAAGCCGACAAGAAGCCTGCCAAGCCGAAGATCAACGCGGTCAGTCCGAGCCC
>PIVZ01001213.1 GCA_003354045.1 bacterium | reverse complement strand
AACAGGAAGTATTCCAGACGCTCTTACCGCTTCTTCGAGAAGTAACCGGCGCTCGCGCGGAACAGATCGGCATGGAGAGCGGCCTGATGGAGGACCTCGGGGCCGAGTCGCTGGACCTGCTCGATCTCAGTTTTTTGATCGAAGAGACGTTCGGTATCACGCTCGAGGCCGACGAATTCGAGCGTCAGGCACGCGAGCGAATTCCCGGCGGTGTGTACGAGAGGGAGGGAGACCTCACCGACGAGGCGTTGGAGGAGCTCAAGAAGGCGCTTCCGGAGATTGCGCGGGAGAAGTTTCGGCAGGGTCTCAAGAGGATCGAAGTGCCCAGTGTCCTGAACGTGGCGGTCTTCGTCCATATGATCCAACGCAAGCTCGAACAGCGTGAGCTCGAAGAGCGCGATCAGGAGTCTAACGATGCTTAGCGGCAAGGTGGCCTTCGTCAGCGGAGGGAGCGGCGCGGTCGGTGGAGCGATCGTCCGCGTGTTGGCACGCGAAGGATGCCGCGTGGCTCACTCGTACCTGAACAACCCGGAGAAGGCGACGCAGTTGGACCGGGAGCTAAGCGCCGGCGGCGCGGAGGCTCGGTCGTATCCGCTCGACGTGCTCAACGGCAAGGCGGTCGCTGATTTGTGCGCGACCGTCGAACAAGACTTGGGCCCGATCGACATTCTGGTCAACAACGCAGGCGTGGCCCAGGTGATGCCGTTTGCACTGATCGAGGAGGACGACTGGGATCTCGTCCTGGATGTCAACGTCAAAGGGATGTTCCTGGTTACCAAGGCGTTCGCGCGCGGCATGGTGCGA
>PIVZ01000059.1 GCA_003354045.1 bacterium | reverse complement strand
ACGCCTGCGAGTCGAGATTCTCGGTAAGAAGGGGAGCCTGACGCGCGTGCTGCGCGGCCTCGGCCAGGTTGCGGCCGAGGAACGGCCGAAGGCCGGGCAGGCCGTCAACGAGGTCAAACAGAGAGTGAGCGCGGCGTTGGCCGAACGCGCCGATACGCTTCGCGAGCTGGCGCGTGGGGAACGGCTTGCAGGCCCACAACTCGACGTCACACTACCCGCCTACGGTCAGCCGCTCGGAACGATCCACCCCATATCGCAGGCCATGGAAGAAACCTGCGCGATTCTCGGCTCGCTCGGTTTCACGTTGGCCGAAGGCCCCGACATAGAGGACGAGTACCACAACTTCGAGGCCCTCAACATTCCCAGCGACCACCCGGCCAGGGACATGCAGGACACATTCTTCGTCGAAGACGGCCGCGTTCTGAGAACCCATACGTCGCCGGTGCAAGTACGCGTGATGGAGAACACGAAGCCCCCTTTGCGCATCATCGCGCCCGGCGCGGTCTACAGGCACGACGATGACGTGACCCACTCTCCGATGTTTCACCAAGTCGAAGGCCTCATGGTGGACCGGGGGATCACGTTCGCGCATCTGAAAGGAGTGCTTACGGAGTTTCTGCAACGGATGTTCAGCAGCGAGACTGCGGTGCGCTTTCGCCCGAGCTACTTCCCGTTCACCGAGCCGAGTGCCGAGGTGGACATCGGCTGCGTGATTTGCGAGGGCGGGGGAGTGAACGCGAGCGGCGAGTCCTGCCGAATCTGCAAAGGAACGGGATGGCTCGAGATCCTCGGCTCGGGCATGGTCCATCCGGCCGTTTTTGATTACGTCGGCTACGATTCCGAGCGTTTTACGGGATTCGCCTTCGGGCTCGGCGTGGAAAGGATCGCCATGCTCAAGTACAGGATCGACGACATCAGGCTCTTTTACGGCAACGATCTCCGATTCTTGCGACAATTCTGAGGCGACCGGAAATGCGTGTACCGATAAGCTGGCTTGCCGAAATGGTTGCCGATCTGCCGCCGCCCGAAGTCATAGCCGAGCGCTTGACCATGGCCGGACTGGAGGTGGAGGCCCTCGAGCGGCCTGTAGCCGACATGGGTACAGGACTGGTCGTCGCGCACATCGAAGAGGTCTCGAAACATCCGAACGCCGACCGCTTGAGCGTCTGCCGCGTGGACGACGGAGAGGCCGTTCGTCAGGTCGTCTGCGGCGCGTCGAACATGAAGGACGGCGACTTCGTGGTACTGGCGAAGCCCGGTGTACTCCTGCCTGGCGGCATCAAGATCAAGGCGGCACGCCTGCGGGGCGTGGAGTCGGAGGGCATGCTGTGCGCAGCGGAAGAGATCGGCCTGTCGGCCAGTGAGGACGGGATCCTCATTCTTTCAAACGACGTGGCAGCCGGCACGGCGGCCGCTCCCGTGCTCGGTCTCGACGACACGGTAGTGGAGCTCAGTATAACGCCGAACCGCGGCGACTGCCTGAGCGTGCGCGGTCTGGCACGTGAGCTCTCTGCCGTCTGCGGCCTGCCGTTCAAGAAGGCCTTTGAGCTCGATAGAGCTGTACCCGGCGGAGAAGCGCGCATTCCGGTGACCATCGACTCCGAGGACGCGTGTACGCTCTATCGCGGCCTCGAGGTCTCCGGTACGACGATAGTGCCTTCTCCGATGTGGGTACGAACCCGGCTTGCCGCGTGCGGCATGCGCGCAATAAACAGTGTGGTGGACGTGACCAACCTCGTTCTTCTCGAGCTTGGCCAGCCGCTTCACGCCTTTGATGCGGATCGGCTCGAAGGTCCCGCGATATACGTCCGATTGGCCGAGAAGGCGGAGCCATTCGAGACGCTGGACGGTGAAGAGCTACAGCTCGAGGAAGGGGATGTCGTGATCTGCGACGACGGCGGTCCTGTCGCCCTCGGCGGAGTCATGGGTGGAGCCTCGACGGCGGTCAACGACGACACGCGCGACTTGTTCCTCGAGGCCGCCGTGTTCCCGCCCGGTAGAATCCGGAGAACTTCTCGTCGGTTCGGACTCGTCACTGAGTCCTCCTACAGGTTCGAGCGCGGAATCGACGGCGGTCAGGTTGAGCAAGCGCTGGTCAGAGCGGCCGAGCTCATCGTCGAGCTCGGTGGCGGAACCATCGCCGGTGGCATGGCCCGGGCCGGTCAGGAGGTGGCCCGCCCGGAGCCCATCAGGCTGCGCACCGACAGGATGGAGTCCGTCCTGGGCTCGCCGGTGGAGAGGGCACGCGCCACGGACATTCTTATCGCTCTCGGTGCCGAGGTGAAGGACGACCGGGACGCGCTACTGACGACGCCGCCAACCCATCGGCACGATCTGCGACGGGAAATCGACCTGATCGAGGAGGTGGCGCGCATCGAAGGATACGATCGCGTACCACTCAGCCTGCCGGTCTCGAGGATGGAGCGCGTCTCGCAACCACCGTCGTTCGACTTGGCGCGCCGCCTTCGCGTGCAACTATCGGCGGGTGGCCTGTGCGAATGCGTAACGCTCAGCTTCTGTTCGCGCCACAACAACGAAATCTTTCCCGGACTGCACGGGGACGGCACCGGTAGCGTCCATCTTGTTAATCCTCTCAGAAGCGACGAGGCGGAGATGCGCAGGAGCCTGCTCCCGTCGCTGATCGGCGTTTATCGAACCAATGCGCGCAGTGGCGCAGGAACAGTCGATCTTTTCTGTCTCGGACGCACGTTTGCGGCCGGCGATCCGCCGTTACAGATAGAGGCGCTGGCGGGCTTGTTCGGCGGACCGCGTCGCGCACGAGGGCCGGGCTCTGCCGGGCCAGCGACGTTCTGGGATGCCAAGGGCGTAGTCGAGAGAGCGGTCGGTCTGGTTGCCCCGGAAGCGGAGATCGAGTGGGTTCCGTGTGCCGACCGTCGCGAGTACCATCCGAAGGCTTGCGCGCGAGTCCTGGTGGCCGGCCGGAGTGTCGGCTACCTCGGAACCGTCCACCCTCTAGTCGCGGAACAGCTCGAAATATCTGAAGAAATCTGCATGTTCGAAGTTGACACCCGGTGTTTGCTTGAGTATGCTCCGGCGCATCGTGGACTGAGGCCCATCGGGCGGTTCCCGTCCTCGAGTCGTGATGTGTCGCTGCTGGTGGCACGCGACATGCTGGCCGCAGAGGTCGTGACTGCTGTCGAGGGGCTCGGGGAGACGTTGATCGAGCGAGTCACCGTCTTCGACGAGTACGTCGGGGAGGGGATCACTCGCGAGCGCAAGGCTCTGGCGTTTTCGATAGTGTATCGGTCGCCGGAGCGCACGCTCACCGACGAAGAAGTGGCATCTGTACACGATAGGGTCGTAAACCACATCGTGGAGCAACTCGATGTCGAAGTTAGGGCTTAGCAGCAACCTGGGTTGTAGCTCGATCGTTGCGAGAGCGCGCCGGGGACATCTCTCATGACGAAGGCCGATATCGTCGAAAGAATCTACGAGCGGGTAGGGTTTTCCAAGAAGGAAGCGGCCGAGGTAGTCGAGTCCATCTTCGAGGTGATCAAGACCCGGCTCGAACAGGGTGAAAAGGTCAAGATCTCCGGCTTCGGCAACTTCGTCATCAACGAAAAGCGGCCGCGCAAGGGCCGCAATCCGCAGACCGGCGAAGAGATCATCATCAGTGGACGTCGTGTCCTCAGCTTCAAGCCGAGCCAGGTGCTCAAGCGCACCATAAACCTCTCCTCGTGAGCGGCTGACGAACGCAGGCGAAGTCGTGCCCGACGGACAGATCCCAGCCGACAAGCTCTACTTCAAGATCGGCGAAGTGGCCAAGATCGTGGGCGTGAAGCCGTACGTTCTGCGCTATTGGGAGTCCGAGTTCAGCGTGGTCAAGCCGGGCAAGACTCGCTCCAAGCATCGCCTCTACCGGCGCAAGGACGTAGAGACGCTGCTGCGTATCAAGGATCTTCTTCACGCCAGGCGTTTTACCATCGAGGGTGCGCGCCAACAGCTCAAAGCCGACGCCGGAGGGGCGGATCAAGCCCCGTCATCGCCGTCGGCGGGCGGTGAAAAGGCGGTTATCCTGGAGATTCGTGAGGAACTAATCGAGCTTCGCGACTCGCTTGCTTGAGTCGATCCGAGGCCGATCTCGCGCGGCCCCAACCTCATGACGAGTTACCGATCGAGCGGGCTCGTCTGCCTTCCCGCTAGGCATTGCACGTTCTGTAGGCGACTGCCGAGAGGCAAGACACGCCGACCTCGCTGAAGAACCCTACTTTTCTCGCTTCATCCGCTGGCACGCCGGTTGCTTGATTGGCCAAGGAGGCCGTTGGAGCCCTTGGGGTGGCCAGCCACGTACCTGGCCCCGCCAGGGGCTCCTACGGTCTCCAGCCGATCTGGCACGAACGGGTGCGTGGGAAGTATCCGTTGTTACCAGCCGGGCGCACTGACCCGTGAAACCAAGGAATCGGCCAGGGAGATGCGGATGAACACCACGGCTAACGCGCGCCGCCTGACAGCGGCTTCACTTGCCCTCGCGGGCATCGTCTTTCCGGGCATTGCGATGGCCGCCGACGCGCCGGCCATCGACACCGGAGACACCGCGTGGATCCTCACATCGGCGGCGCTGGTCTTGTTCATGATTCCCGGCCTGGCCCTTTTCTACGGCGGCATGGTCCGTTCCAAGAATGTGCTCTCGACCATGATGCACAGCTTTGTCGCCATGGGAGTGATGACGGTTCAGTGGGCGGTAATCGGCTACTCTCTCTCCTTCGCCGAGGGCAACCCCTTCGTGGGTGGCCTCGACTACTTCCTGCTCAGCGGTGTCGGCAACCAGCCCACACCGGGCAGCACGATTCCCCACAGCGTCTTCATGATCTTTCAAGGCATGTTTGCGATCATCACGCCGGCGTTGATAAGCGGCGCCGTGGCCGAGCGCATCAAGTTCGGACCGTACGTTCTCTTCATTCTGCTGTGGGGAACCCTCGTCTACGACCCCATCTGCCATTGGGTGTGGGGCCCCGGAGGGTGGCTGGGTGCAATGGGCGCGCTCGACTTTGCAGGCGGCACCGTCGTGCACATCAGTTCGGGCGTCTCGGCACTGGCCCTGGTTTTGATCCTCGGCCGCCGCATCGGCTATCCGCACACGGCGATCAAACCGCATAACCTCGGACTCACGCTACTGGGCGCCGGCATGTTGTGGTTCGGCTGGTTCGGCTTCAATGGTGGCAGTGCCCTGGCTGCCGATGCCAGTGCTGCCAACGCCTTCGTCGTTACACACTTGTGCGCAGCTACCGGCGCGGTCGCGTGGATGTTGGCCGAGGCCTTGCACCGCGGCAAGGCCAGCGCGCTCGGATTTGCCTCGGGAGCCGTGGCCGGACTGGTCGGGATAACGCCCGCCTGCGGCTTTGTCGGTGTCGGGGGAGCCCTGTTCATTGGCGCTACGGTGGGGCCGCTCTGCTACGGAGCCGTGGTTCTCAAGACACGCTTCGGCTACGACGACTCTCTGGACGCCTTCGGGGTCCACGGGGTGGGGGGGTCCTGGGGAGCCCTGATGACCGGCGTGCTCGCAGTTGCTTCCATAGGCGGCACCGCCGGTCTCATAGAAGGAGGCAACATGGGTCAAGTGGGAGTACAGTTCATCAGCGTCGTGGCCACCTTCGTATATGCTTTTGTCGTCACTTTCGTGCTGGCTCGCGTTCTCGATGCGACCATCGGACTCAGAGTGAGCGAGGAGGACGAGCGCACCGGACTCGACCTCTCCGAGCACGGCGAGACAGGCTACGACATGTAGCGTGACCCGCGGCGCAGTTGCCTTCCTGTCTGGCGGTGGCTACAGTCCACCATTAGACGACGGGGCGTGGCGCAGCCTGGTAGCGCACTCGCTTGGGGTGTGAGTGGTCGCTGGTTCAAATCCAGTCGCCCCGACCAGTTCTACGGCCGGAAGCCGCATCAGGCTTCCGGCCGTTCTAGTAGCCCGCAAGGTCGATGCCCCTTTGGCCCGGTAGTGACGGAGTCGGTTTGACGTCCTATGGCAGAGCGGGAATCATCGCGTGATACATGATCCTCGCCTGCAACGACGACGGCATTCAGTCCGAGGGGCTGAGTAGCCTGGTTGAGGCTCTCGAACCGCTCGACAGCGTCATCGTAGTCGCTCCCGACCGCGAGCGGTCGGCGGTGAGCCACGCCCTTACCTTGGAGCGGCCGCTGCGGGCCGACGAGGTGCGCCCCGGATGGATCTCGGTGGACGGCACCCCTACCGATTGCGTCAATCTGGCCGTTAACGGACTTCTCGAGACCAGGCCCTGGCTGGTCGTCTCGGGAATAAACCGGGGCGCCAACCTCGGCGATGACATTACGTATTCGGGAACCGTGTCGGCGGCCATGGAGGCCGTCCTTCTCGGGATACCGGCGGTGGCGTTCTCGCAGGTCGGCAAGGTCGCCTTTCGCTATCAGTGTGCGGCTTCTTTTGCGGCCGGATTGGTGCGCTGCTTGCAGGAGAGCCTGCTGCCTCCGGACACGCTGCTCAATGTCAACGTGCCCGATGTAGAGGCGCGCGGCTTCGCCGTCACCCGCCAGGGCAAGCGCCGCTATGCCGATGCCGTAGTCGAGAAAACGGACCCGCGTGGCCGCAAGTACTACTGGATCGGCGGCGAAGAGGCGGGCTTCGAAGAAGAGAGCGGTACCGATTTTGCGGCAATCCACTCGGGCTTGATCTCGGTAACGCCGCTCCATCTGGATTTTACGAACTACGAGTCGATGGCCGCCATCGAAGCCTTGAAGGTGCCATGGCCGTGAGCCGCGCTATTCCCGCGCGCAGGCCGCTCGTGAAGGAGGACGCATAGTGCTGTGGCCGGTGTTGTGGCTGGTGTTTTTGACTTTACTGCCGACGCTCGAGCTGCGTTTCTCGATTCCGTATGGCTTTCTCTACTACCGCGAGAGCATGGGCGCGGCCTCCGTCGTCGGCATCTGCCTCCTGGCCAATATCGCACTGGCGCCGGTCGTGTGGGTGTTTCTCGACAAAGTCGTGGGCTTGTTCCTACGGGTCTCGTGGATCGAGTCGCTCTACGACAAGGTCGTCGTGCGTACACGCGAGAAGCTCCACTCCTACGTGGAGCGTTGGGGCACCCTCGGTCTTGCGCTCTTCATCGGCGTGCCGCTGCCGGGTTCAGGGGTATATTCGGGCGCCCTCGGGGCCTACGTCCTCGGGTTCGGGTTCCGGCAGTTCTTCATTGCTTCCGTGCTGGGCGTACTGATAGCCGGAACAGCCGTGACCGCGGTCGTCGCGAGCGGTGCGAGCGCCCTGGACTTCTTCATCAAGCACTAGCAGAGCTCCGTTGAAGAACCCCGGACCGAGCCGGATGCCGAGATTCGGGCCGAGATCGAGGCGCGAAACCGCACGCATAGTGGTAGTATGTCGAGGTTTCGTAGCGAGCGGCGAGACGTCGCAGCAACGAACGAGATCGCCTCGAAGGTCGGTGTCTGGCGACGGGAGCGGGTTTTTCAGCGGGCTGATATTCGACGTGAGGACCGGACGCATGCGCCTGGTAGGTGCCTCGCTTTCTTTGGCCGCTCTGGTAGCGCTGGCGCCGGGCTGTGGGGGCGGCATCTACCACACCGTCAGCAGCGGCGAGAATCTGTATCGTATTGGTAAAGCCTACGGTATTGCCTACCAGGAGTTGGCCGACATAAACGCTATCGAGCCCCCATACCGGCTCGAGGTTGGCGACGAGATATTCGTACCCGGGGCGGACCGACGCCTACCGGTGCGGATCATCACCCCTTCGGCGGTGGCACCGGCCGGCAGCGGATCGCGCGGGCACGGCAAAGCCCGGACGGCCGCCGGCGCCGCGCACGCCGGGACGCCCCGGACCCGTTCCACCGAGCGGGCTGCCACCTCCGGCAAGGGCAGGGACGGCTTCTCATGGCCGGCCGCGGGCAAGATTACATCCAAGTTTGGGCCACGGGAGCGCGGACATCACGACGGCGTAGACATCAGCGCCCCGGCCGGATCCAGCGTTCGTGCCGCACGAGCCGGAAAGGTAATTTTCAGTGATAAATTAAGTGGTTACGGTAATGTATTGATAGTGGAACATGAGGACGGTTTCACAACCGTGTACGCACACAACGAACGTAACCTCGCCAAGAAGGGAGCATGGGTGAAGGTTGCTCAGCGGATAGCCACGGTCGGTAAGACCGGTCACGCCAGCGGGGCGCACCTGCACTTCGAGGTCCGCAGGTGGAACGTGGCGCGCGACCCGCGGCACTACTTGCCAGAACGCTGAATGCTGATAACTCGGAGGGGCCATGGACATACGGTCACTGATTCGCACGGTTCCGGACTTCCCCAAGCCCGGAATAGACTTCAAGGACATAACCCCGCTCGTCGAGAACGGCCCGGCCCTTCGCTGGATCGTCGAGCGCTTCGCAGAGCGCTATCGCGGGCAGGTAGATGCGGTCGTCGGCATCGAATCGCGCGGGTTCATCGTGGGTGCGCCGGTCGCCTGCGCGCTCGGCGTCGGGCTCTCGGTCATCCGCAAGGCGGGCAAGCTACCGCACGACACGCATACGGTCACTTACGAGCTCGAGTACGGCACCGACACTCTCGAGATCCACACCGATGCCCTTCACGACGGCGCGCGCGCTCTGATCATCGACGACCTGTTGGCAACCGGTGGGACAGCGCGTGCCGCGGTCGAGCTAGTAGCGAAGACCGGCGCAGAGGTGGTCGAAGCCGCCTTCATCATCGAGCTCGGCTTTCTCGGTGGAGCGCAGCGGCTCGAGCCGGCCTCGACCTTCTCGCTCGTCACCTACGACAGCTGACAGCGCAGTCGCTCAGTCGCCGAAGTTTCGTAGCATTTTGAACGGACGTCAGTTTAACAGCGGAAAGGAACAATCACTGTGAAGGTCGCATTATTAGGCGGTACCGGCCCTCAGGGCCGGGGGCTTGCGTTACGCTGGGCATTAGCCGGCGTCGATGTCTTGGTCGGGTCTCGCGTAAAGGAACGCGGCGAAAAAATCGCTGAGGAGTTCAATGAACGCCTTGCCGGAAAGGGGAATAGGATCGCGGGGATGAGCAATGCCGAAGCAGTGGCGCAGGTGGATGATTTCGTCGTTCTCGCCGTGCCCTACGCGGGGCACCGGCCGACGCTGGAGGCGCTCAAAGAGGCGCTGCAGGAAAAGATTCTGATCGACGTGGTCGTGCCGCTGGCCGAGGACAATCCCAAGAAGGTGATCATGCCGCCCGAAGGCTCGGCCACCGAGGAGGCGCAGGCGATCCTGGGCGATGGCGTTCCGGTGGTCGGCGCGATCCATAATGTCTCCGCCGATGTCCTTGACCAGACCGACCTGCCGATCAATTGCGACGTGCTGATCTGTGGGAATCGCAAGGACGCCAAGGATAAGGCGACACCATTGATCGAGCGCCTAGGCGTCAAGGTCTACAACTGCGGTCTGGCCGAAAGCGCGCGGGCCATCGAACACATGACGGCTATCCTGATCCGGCTGAATGTTTCCAAGACGACGCCGTTCAAGCATGCAGGGATCCGGATTTGGCCGGAGAGCTAGCGAAGATTCCTCTGGCCGAGGCCCAGGAGCACTCACGCCCCGAATGTCACCGCCGCGGGAACTCTTCCGGCGAGCGATCCGACCTCCCGTGCGGGGGGGACGGGTGGGGACCATGGGTCGGCCTCCTAGCCGCGGGGGCCGGGCGGGGAGGATCAAGCGCTTGACAGTGCCCAAAGGGCCGAAGTAGCCTTGGCGCTGCGGTTTCTTGACTTGCACACCACCGTACAGGGAGGAGACATGAAAACATCTATCAAGCTCACGGCGCTCGCCGCCGTTGCTGTCGTCTGCGCGCTTGCCGTTCGACCTGCCGACGCGGCCTGTATCGACACTGGCACCGGCACTGTGGACACCATCGGCGATTGCATATTCGGAGACAAGAACGACAAGGATTGCCGCCTGGCATGGTCGCTCGACTTCGATGGCGCCGGCAATCCACCTGCGGATCCCAAGAGAATCGAGTGCACCGACGGCGACCCCTGCGACCGCGACGGCACTGCGAACGGCGTTTGCACGTTCCACCTCGGCGCCTGCGTCAACATCGACACCGGCACCTGCGACACGGTCAATGTGACCGAACTGGAACTGCGCAAGCCGTCGGCCAAAGACGTGGCCAACGGGGTGAAGAAGCCTCAAGCCGTCTATATCGACACGACTTTGCGCGCGGCCTTCAGTGGCTTGCTTCCGAGTGCGGTGGAAGCCTGCAGCGACGATGACCTCGAGGTCCGGATCGAGCTGAGACCGGACAAAAGAGGGGTATGCAACTCACCGGTCGACCAGAAGTGCGAGCAGGACCCCGATTGCGACGACTACTGCATCCAGGCCTACAAGAAGAACAAGACCAAGGTTCTGGTGGGCGTGCTCGACGAGACGGGCCGTCGCGCCGACATCGATAGCATCAAGTTGACCTGTCTTCCCGGAACTCCGGGCGTCGGTGACGCCGAAGCCTTCCAGATTGCAAGTGCTTCCGATCTCATCGGCGGGCCTCTGGCCGTGGGTAGGGTCGGCGACTACATGATCCGCAACGGCAACGTTCGTGCGGTCATCCGCGATGCCGGTCGGGTGCACTCCTTTGCCCACCTGAATGGCGGCCAGATCATCGATGCCGATCTGGTGCGCGAGAACCCGGCCGACGACCGCGACAGCTGGGGCGCGATGCAAGTGCTTGTCAACATCTCGGCGTCTCAAGCGACAGACACCGTGGTCGTGCTAAACGACGGTGACGATGGGCAAGCGGCCATCGTCCAGTCGAGCGGACCGGACGACCTGTTCGACACCCTGAAGCCGGACAACCTCATCTACACCTCGCCGGGCGGATTCTCGATTCCCCCGGACGCCGTCGACGTCGACCTGCCGCTGGAGTTGACTACCGACTTCATACTTCCGGCCGGACGCAATTACATTCAAATTGCGACCACGTACACGAACACCGGCGGCACGGACCTCGATGTCTTTGCAGGCGACTACCTCAACCCATCCGGACAGCTCGAGCCCTTCGGTCAAGGCATGGGGTACGGCACTCCGCTGATACGGCTGGGAGGGTCCACCGGGGGACAGGATCTCCATTTCATGGCCTTCCAGGGCATCCTCGATGGGGCCGGCGTCACCTACGGGGTGATCTTTCCGAGCACCACGTCGCCGGGTTCGACCTTGAACACCGGCGTGTTTGCCACCGACGGCGTCTTCGTATGGCTGCACGCCCAAGGTCTTCTGGGCACCCTCAACACAAACCTCGGGACCAAGCCTCCTGGCGCGCTCCTCGTTCCGGCGGGGGGTAGCAATACCCTGCGCCGCTGGTTCGCGATCGGGGAGAGTGTCTCTGACATCACCAAGGTACGAGCGGAGATCTTCGACGATGCGATCGGCGTGGTCCAGGGAACGGTCACCGTCGATGGAACGCCGGTGGCCAATGCCCACGTGACCGCGATCAACAACAACGCGAACTTCGGACAGTTCTGCCCCGGCGACGCCAACTGCCGCAACGTATTCACCTCCGATCTGACCGACGAGAACGGCTTCTACCGACTCTACCTGCCTCCGCAAAAGCAGCCGACCTTGAACACGTGGGGGGTTTCCGTCCGCGCCGGCGGGGTTCCGTATGAAGAGGCAATCGAAGGCGTGCCCCAGTCCATCCCGGTGCAGGCCGCGCTGGCCGTGAAGAAGAAGAAGACGGTCGTACACAATGTGGATCTGCCGGCTTCTTCGACGCTCACAGTCACTGTCGAAGACCAGGGCGCAGCCCCGCTGGCTGCAAGAGTGTCCGTAGTCGGACATAGGGCCAGCCCCGACCCGATGGCCGTCGAAGCGCCCTTCGGCTTGGGCGCGGTAGAGGGCCGCTACTTCGGCTCGCCCGTCGAGAACCAAGACACCGACCTCTTCGGGCTGGCCGACGTTCGCTTTGCCGACCACACGGGCTCGACGGGCACGTTCAAGCTCGAGCCGGGCACCTATCATGTGGTCGTCTCGCACGGCCCCGAATACGACGTCCACGACGAAGTGGTGACGATAAGCTCCGGGAGTCCGGGCAACGTTACGGCAACCCTCAATCGCGTGGTGGACACCACCGGATTCGTGTCGATCGACACGCACGTCCACATGCTCAACAGCTCGGACAGCTCGGTGTCGCTCGAGCGCCGCATTATCACCGAGCTTGCGGAAGGAGTCGACTTCTTCGTCAGCAGTGACCACGACTTCGTGCATGACCTCACGGACGACATCGCGACCATGGGCGTCGACTCTCTCATCGGCGCCGCCCCGTCCGATGAGATCACCACCACCCACTACGGCCATACCAACGTCTGGCCGGTCACGGTCGATACCGGCAAGCTTGACGGTGGCGCTCTCGACTGGGGACGCGCTGGTGAGACCAACGGACAGGGGTACCCCTCGTCGCTAAGCTACGACCTGCTGCCGAGCGAGATCTACGGCGCCTTCAATCCTGCGGCGCAGGTCATCCAGCTCAACCATCTCAATAGCGCGCGCGACGGCGTATTCGCGCTGCTGGGCGTAAACACCGAGTCTGTCCCGCCTGACACCGCCGACAGGATTTTCCGTTGCTCCGGAGGTACGACTGACGGTCAACCATGCGAGATCCCGCTGTGCCGGGGTGGCGCGAACGACGGCCTACCCTGCGACGACTCTACCGACTGCCCTGGTGCGCCCTGTGGCAGACGACAGTGCAACGCCGGCCCGAATGAAGGAAACTTCTGCGACCTCTTTCTGGAATGTCCCACCGCGGGGCTCACTGGCTGCGCTGAGGTGACGCCGGCGTCTGGAAGGGCTTGCGGCAGCGGATCCACGTGCCTGGAGCTAGGGGGCACCAACATCTCGAGCTTCATGCGGTTGGACCCGGCAGTCTCGAATCTCTACAGCGACAACTACACCGCCCTGGAGATGATCATCGAGGGTAACCGTGGCCAGTTGGACAACTTCCACAACGAGAACCTCGGTGACTGGTTCGGACTGCTCAACCAAGGCCTGTTTAAAACCGGCGTTTCGGATTCGGACACCCACTCGATGGCGAATGTGCCGGCCGGTAGTCCACGCACGTATGTGGCTTCACTAACCGACGATCCTGCATCCCTCAGTGCGGCCACTATTGCTCTCAACGTGAATGCGGGGCGGGCAATCGGGGCGAGCGGCCTGTTCATGAAGGTGAGCCTTGAAGGCGACGCCGCGGCGACTGCCTCGCCAGCGATCGGCGATGACCTTACGGTAGCGGCTACCGGCGGCAGTGGCACCGTCCACGTGCGCGTCGAGTCGGCCACGTGGGCCGAGTTCGACCGCATCGAGATATACATGAACACGGCGCCGGAGTGCGCCACCGTGTGGAACGGCCTGGCCTTCCTCAACCGAAGCTGCGGCGCGACGCCGGACGTTGTCTTGGACGCCGGCACGGACTTCACCATTAACACATTGACCGGCGTGTCCGGGTCCGGTAACCGCCTGGTGGCCGTCCACAGCGAGGGCGTGGTCATCACCGAGGACACCTGGGTGGTGGTCGTCGCTCGGGGCACCGACGGTGTCTCGAGGCCGCTCTTCCCGATGGTCCCGCAGGATATCGCCGAGTCGGGCAACGACACGCTGGCCGATCTCACTGACAGCGGCGTGTCGCCGCCATGGAACTTGGACGAAGAGGGCGCCATGGCCACGGCGTTCTCGAATCCGCTGTTCTTCGATTTCGAGGACGACAGCCTCTGCCACGGTGGGACGGCCTGCCCGTAGGCGGTAGGATTTCCAGTAAAGAGTTCGGTTGCTAAGATGGTGGGAGCCCAAATGGGCTCCCACCGTGTTTTCATGTTGAGGTGACCATGCGTCGAGTACGTTTGCCGTTCATTGTGTTGGCCCTGTTCCTGACCGTCACGCCCGCGGCGGCGGGCGAGCCGAAGACCGTCTTTGAGCACGCCCAGGACGCCTGGGTCATCGCCACCGTGCGCCTGTCGACGCAGCTGGCGTTCCGCGAGGGCCGGTTGCTGGTGTTTCCCGCC
>PIVZ01001212.1 GCA_003354045.1 bacterium | reverse complement strand
AAGAAGGCCGAGCCGGCAGACTACACGGAATGCGAGGAGAAATTCGGAGAAAAGTGGGAGAAGGTTGAAGGCAAAGCCGAGGGAGCCTGTCCGACGAACGAGGACGTGGACTCAATGGACGCGCGCATCACGACGGACGCGGCAGAGATTGCCACGCTGCTGGCTGGCGGAGCGGTGGCTGAGTGCGGCGACGGGGTCGCCGAGGGCGACGAGTCATGCGACGACGCGGACCTGGCAGGCCTTACGTGCGAGACGCTGGGGTTTGCCTCGGGAACGCTGGGCTGTACGGCCGCGTGCGGGCTGGACGTTTCCACGTGCGAGGCGAGCACCTGCGGCGACGGCGTGATCGATCCGGGGGAGGAGTGCGATCAGGGCGAACTGAATGGCGAGACCTGCATGGATCAGGGTCTGTTCGGTGAGGGTTTGGCGTGCGGTCCGGGCTGCGAGTACGACACGAGTGGATGTTCTGCGACGCGTTACGAGGACACGGGTCTTGGGAGCGTAATAGACCACCAGACGGGGCTGGAGTGGGAGAAGAAGACGGGGACCGTGGGGTGGGCCGTGAAATGCAAGACGGAAGGGTGTCCCGACCCGCACGATGTGAACAATCTCTACGAGTGGAACGACGTATGCCCTGGTCCCGACGGCGGTGCGTTCACGGACTTCCTTGATAAGCTCAACCACGGCACGAGCGCAGATGGCGTATCGACGACTGGCGGTTTCGCGGGTCACCACGACTGGCGGCTGCCGACGGTTGAGGAGCTGAGGACGATCATTGACGAAAGTTGCAGCCAGGGCCCACCA
>PIVZ01001211.1 GCA_003354045.1 bacterium | reverse complement strand
GTGATCAGCAGCAGGAAGAATCCGCAGATGCCGATCATGAAGAAGAAGAGACTGTCGACCGAGCTGGCGATGTTGGAACTGGCGCCGTACATCTGCTCACCTCATCGGAACGAGAAGTCCGTAAAGGTCACGACCATGATGATCGTCAATGTGAGAAGCGCCACGATCGACGCCACCTTGAACATGGCCGGCTCGTACTTCAGGTGCATGAAGTAGAGGAGTACGAGGGTGCCCTTCACCGTCGCGATGGCGATCGCCGCCAGCACGCTCCACTGCCCGAACTGCAACCCGGCGGCGATGATCGTCGCCGCGGTGAGCACCAGCAGTGAGAACCAGACCATCAGGTAGGTTCCGTAGGTGATGTGGGGCTTCGCCTCCACGTGTGTCTTCGCCTCCATGCCGATCTCCTCCTAGGTGATCAGGTAGAGCAGCGGAAACAGGAAGATCCAGATGACGTCGACCAGGTGCCAGTAGAGACCCGAATTCTCCAGTCGTGTCGCCTCGCCCTCCAGCAGCTCGTGCTCGTCGGAGTAGGTCACGGTGACCGTGATCTCCTCGGCGTCCGCCCCGGTCTTGCCGCTCCAGAGTGACTCCCCGCCCTGGGTGACGAGCTCGAGATCGGTCGGCGGTGGTGCTGGCAGCCGGACGGTGCGGCGCGGCCGGCGCGCGACCCGGTAGAACATGACGCCGAGCACCGCGAGGCCGATGATGACGTGCAGGGCGTGCAGCCCCGTCATGCCGAAGTAGAGGCAGTAAAAGAGATTCTCACCGGCGGTGTGCTCGGCGATGTGCTCCGAGCCGGGAT
>PIVZ01000058.1 GCA_003354045.1 bacterium | reverse complement strand
GAGGTGGCGCCCGCGTTCCCGTAACCGTGGACATGGAACCACTTCATCGCCGCGCGGGCTCCGTTGCGGCCGGTCACCAAGCGGTCGCGGCGGCGCGCCTCGCGCTTGTCGAGACAGCGCGAGGCCAAGATGTTGAAGCGCGCCCCGGCCAGCAGGTCGCCCGGCAGGACTTCTTGCGGAACGTAGTCGACCATCACCTCGCGGATGAACCAGGCGCGCCGCTCGGGCAGGCTCTGATTCCAGAAATCCGCGGGCAGCTCTACGGTGCGGGCGGCCTGTAGGGTCGAAGAGCGGAAGATCGGCAGGAAAGCGTAGGTCTCGGGTACTATGTAGTAGGCGGTCTCATCGTAGACCATGTCCCACGACGTACCGGTGGTCCAGCAGGTAAACTCGTTGTTCCAGGCCCGCTCGACACCCGTGAAGTAGTGGTCGCGGAGCCACTGGATTCTCGGAGACAATCCGTGGGGCGTCTTGAGCTCGGGAACGACCTGCTGCGCTGCGCTCTGTGTCGCCATTGTCTTTCCTCTCCGTCCCTTTCCCGACTGCCGGCCGCCCAAGGCCGGCTGGAGCCACCGGCGCTCCCCGCCTCTCGAGCCAGACACGTCGGTGGTCGGACCACGGACGCCGCCGGGCGGCTGTCACCTCGCAGACCCTCTCCGAACGATTACGCCATTGCAAGGTTTTCGCAAGTCCGCGAAAAGCGCTTTTCTTCCGGATCACATACCGAGACCGGCCAGGCCAGGCTACAACCACCCCCAATAGAGTCGCAGGGTCGGAGATGCCGTCCGGCGCCAGCGCATCGAGTCATCCGGCCACGACCTGCACGCTGCGGCGATCGACAAGAAGACCGGTCGAGGCAGCCTTCGAGGGCCGCCTCGATGAGCGCGTCGAAAGCCAAGTCTGTCTCGTCATCGACGCGACCTGCAGTTTGACCGAGCACTGCGAAACCTTCGACGACCGTCTGGCGAACTGTAGCTGTATTCCCTACACGCCACGGCATCTCGCCGTGGACTGCTGGTAGGACCTCTCGCGAACCCATTTTCGGTTAGCGAAGTGGGCTCACCCGCTTTTGTCTGGACGGAGAAGCAGACATCATCCATCTGGCGCGGCACCGTGGTGCGAAACGCGCTCGAGAGGAGGAAATACATGCGTCGATTGGAAGGAAAGGTCGTGCTGCTCACCGGTGCAGCCTCGGGAATTGGCAAAGCATCGGTTCTGAGAATGGCCGAAGAAGGCGCAAGCTTCATGTGCGCCGATGTTCAAGAAGAACCCCTGCAGGAAGTCGTCAAGGAAGTTCGCGAGCTCGGTGCCGAGGCTGAGGCCAAGACATGCGACGTCAGTGACGAGAACCAGGTCGCGGAGACAGTCCAGGCCTGCATCGACCGCTTCGGCCGCCTCGACTCGCTGTGCAACATCGCCGGCATCCTGCGTTTCGACAACACCCATGAGCTCGCGCTCGAAGACTGGAGCAAGATAATAGCCGTCAACCTTACCGGCACCTTCCTCATGTGCCGCGCTGCCATACCGCACTTGCTCGCGGGCGGCGGCAGCATCGTCAACATGGCTTCCACGGCCGGGCTGGCCGGCCATCCGTGGACCGCGGCCTACTCGGCCTCCAAGGGCGGCGTTCTCGCATTCACCTACAACCTGGCGGTGGACTACGGGAAGAAAGGCCTGCGTGCCAACGCCGTGTGTCCGGGCGGAATCGACACGCCGATAACGGGCCAGTTCCGTCTGCCCGAAGGCGGCGACATGAAGATGATAAGGCGCATCACACCGCCAGGCGGACTCATGGGCCCGGAGACGGTGGCTGGGATAGTGGCCCTGCTGGTGTCGGACGACGGGGCGCACATCAACGGCGAGTACATTCGCGTAGACGGCGGCACCCTGGCCTGACGCCTGCGCGGCGGCACCCGCGGCCACAGATGGAATTCGCAGCTTCCCTGGTTTTCAGTGCCGTGCTGGCCGGTTAGCGCATCCGCTTAGGCCACGAGTCGGTAATCATCGTGGAGCCCGTCTAACAGTCAGATTTGTGACAAGACCCTGCCGGGTGTGCTGGGATGCTCCGTCGCCACTCGGGTCCGCCGAAGCGTTCAGTGAAATGCACGAGCTTTCCCTGATGGTGCTCGATCTCGGACACGTAAAACGTCTTGCGGGTCGTTGAACCCACGAATCGGTTCGTGAGAAAGACGAACACCGCATTGATCTCCGAATTCTCGAATTCGTGCGCCAGTTCGTATGCGTCATCCAGGGTTCGAATGGATTGGCGGCGAGCCTCGCTCAATAGCCCGACCGTTGTTCGAAGCCGAGTCAACATGGCGCGGTCGACGGGTTCGGATAGCTGCTCGGGCGCGAGCGAGTCGCAAACCCCCTCGAGCGTCTGGGCATGCTCCACCTCATCGTCTCTCAGTTCCTTCCAGAACTCCGCGACGGCAGGAACATCCTCGAAGCGTCGCCAGAGCTCCGCATAGAAATCCCGCCCCTTGCACTCGGCCGTGACGGCCAGCGAAAACAACGCGGCGGTCGATTCTTCCGCACCCAACGGTGTCGAGGTCTCTTCGCCCATCTGCGCGACCCTCCCGCGACTATCTGCCTCACCGTACTAACTTGGCGCCCGGCAGACAAGGGGCGAGGCGTTCGAGCGCGCCTCATAACGAGATCTCGGAGTGTCTACGAGACCGGGAGGGTCTCCGCCCTACTCCACGCCGAAGTGGAGCAGCTCTACGGGGAGTCCATCATTGCCGCGGATGGTGCATTTCCCGCGAGCTCCGCAATCAAAGTCGCAGCCCATAGATTTGTGACAGCGGCGTCGCATATTGATCGAGAACGCCGTCGCAAGATCCTCGAGGTTCTTGTCACTGCTGAGGTGCAACGGTACCTATCGGACATGGAGCCAGTCGCACAAAATAGGAGGATGGCTATGAGCGAGTTCAGCAGAGAAGAAGTCCAAGCCGCGCATGACAAGCGCATGGAATTGCAGAACGCGGACGAGTGGGCCGCCTTCGGTGATACGTTTACAGAGGACGCGGTCTACGTGGAGCACCACGAGGGAACTTTCGAGGGCCGTGAGGTCATCCTCGCGTGGCTCGTGCCGGTGATGGAACTCTGTAAGGGCTGGACGTTTCCCATCGAATGGCTTGTCATCGACGGCAACCGAATCGTCTACAAGTGGCAAAACAGATTGCCCGGCCAGCGCCCCGACGGTGGGTACTACGAGTTCGCGGGACTCACCGTGGTCGTGTATGCCGGCAACGGCCAGTTCTCCTACCAGGAAGACATCTACAACGCCGACGAGCTGAGAAGCGTACTTGACGACTGGCAAAAAGCGCAGGCCTGAAGCCGGCGCTTGACCGGCACGCCTGACCGCCTGACCGCCTGACGTGACCGGCGGCGGCGAGCCCATCGGCCGCGAGCCCATCGGCGGCACGCGAGCCCGCTTGCCTTCCTTTTCCAAGCTAACTGTTGATTGGTTGTCAACCCGGCAGCGGACGTCTTCGTTAGGAAGACTGTGGGGACAACTCACAGATCGCAACTGCGGAGGATGATCCAGCCATGAACAGTCCGACAAGAACATTTCTCGTTTCGATGGTATCTCTCGCGCTGCTCGTCGGCGCTGCGCCTTTCGTCTCGCCGGCTGAGGCCGGGTCCACCCACCTTCGCCTCTACTGGCACGGGCCGATCGTCAGACCGCCGGCAAGAGTGGCGCACATGGTTCCACGATACCGCCATTTCAGAGGGTTCGGCGTGGGCCATTCGCACGGGAATTCTTGCCGCGGCCACGGCTTCTTCAACAGGTACCAAGACGCGTACAGATGGCGGGCATCTACCCATACGTTGCATCATCCGAAGGGCAGGCACCGCCGTTAGGACCTACGAGACGGCGGACGAATGTGGTACGAACCGGCCGTGCAGGATGAACAGGCACTCTACACCGAGCTCTACACGCTCAATCACGAGCGCATAGCCCGACTGTGCCGGATGCTCATGCACGACTCCGGCCGCGCCGAAGAGGTCTGCCAGGACGTGTTCTTGAAGCTGCTGATCCAGCTTCGCTCCGAGTCACGGAACATGGACTGGCCGCGCTGGCTGACGCGGGTGGCCGTCAACGCCTGCCGCGACCTGCACCGAGCAAGCTGGTGGAAAGTCTGGCAGGGGCGCAGCGTTGAGTTGGTCGAAGAAGCCCATGCCAGCCGCGAGGCCGGACCCGAGCATGAAGCGGTTCGGCGCGACGAGCAGAAGCGCTTGCGGCGGGCCTTTCAAGGCTTATCGGCGCGGCAACGCGAAATTTTCGTGCTGCGCCATTTCGAAGGATGGCAGACCAACGAGGTCGCCGAGTTACTCGGCCTGAGTTCTGGAACTGTCAAGCAGCACCTCTTCCGCGCCGTCCGCCGCATGCGCGCGACCCTCGGGGATCCGACATGAAATGTCTTTCAGAAGATCAACTGGCGGCTTTGTACTATGGCGATGGCAATGCCGCGGAGCAGGCCCATCGCACCGCATGCATGGATTGTGCGCGCCGCTACCGGCGCCTGGAAGACGAACTGCAACGCATCGCAGCGGCACTCGAGAGCCCGGCGCCTGCAACCACGGCGCGAACGGCTGCTTTCCCGGCACGCTGGGCCACGATGGCCGCCGCTGCGCTCGTCTTGCTGGCCCTCGTGTGGGGCCTCCCGACCGAGCGACAGTCTGCGCCAGGTCCGGCCGCCAGCGGCACGGGCAGGACCGAGCTACACGCGGGCGCTTCGGACATGGAAGACGACTCTCTGTACACGGCCGTCGAAGAGCTGTTCGCCGGCTCGTCGGAAACGACACGTCTGAGAGCCGATGCTTTGACGAACGACGAGCAGCAGTTCGCTTACCTTCAAGCGGCACTCGACGGAGGCTTCCCCTGCTTCTGGAGCGACCCGCTCTACAGCAGCGGCTGCGACGAAACCGAGCTCGTTTCGATTTTTTGAGACCACTGACATGGGAGACAACCGATGAAAAATTCCAAGGTACTGACTATCGCCCTGCTTGGACTACTCGCGACGGCCACCACTAGCTACGCTACTCCGCCTCACGGCGGGCCCGGCATGCACGGCGGGCCCGGCATGCACGGCGGCCCCGGCATGTTCGGCGGATCCGGCGTGTTCGGAGAGCCCGGCATGGGGGCCGGGCCGGGCAGGTTCTTGCCGGTGTTGCTGAAAAGCGCGAAGCTCGATGCCAAGCAAAGGGAACGCGTGCGCGCAATAGTCGAGGCACACCGCCCGAATTTTCAGCAACTCTTCACCGAGTTACACAAGGCACACGAGGAGCTGGGCGACCGCCTGTTCGGCACCGGCAAGCTCACCGAGAAAGACTTGGCACCAGAGGTCGCACGTATGATTTCATTGCGAGAGAAGGTCACACGCGAAGGGGTCAAGGTGATGCTCGAAGTACGCGAGGTGCTCACCGTCGAGCAGCTCGACAAAGTAGAGACGACTGCCGGGCGCATTCGCGATCTGCGCAAGTAGATGCTTGACATCATGGGCGACTTCGACAAGCGGGGTCCGCGCTGAGGGCCCGGTGAGGGAACCACTCGGCGACCACACCGAACGCGAACGGTGAACCGGTGTGGGCTCGCGAGCTTCGAGACACACTGCGCAGCCGGCACGGCGTGCGGTGTGGTCGCCTTCAAGATTGAAAAACGCTAGCCTGGACGCATCGCTGAAGCGCGTCGTGGAGATTCCAGCCGACCCCGACGATCATGCGGGTCAGACGCGCGGCGGCAAGCAGGACCAGGTGAGTGAAGATACGGAAATTCGTGAGGCACTGCGAGACGTAATCGACCCTGAGCTCGGCGTAAACATCGTCGACCTGGGACTCGTCTACAGCGTCGAGGTCGATGCCAAAGGCGTACGCGTGGCCATGACGATGACGAGCCCGGCCTGCCCAATGGGTTCTTACCTGTGCGAGCAGGCCGAAGCGGCGGTTCGCAGGTGGCTGCCGGAGGTCGCGGCGGTGGAGGTCGTGCTGGTCGAAGAGCCACCCTGGACGGCCGCGATGATGTCGGAGGAAGCCAGAAACCTGCTCGGTTGGGGGGACTGACGGCCAACACCTCAGCAGCATCCCGTGTGCCACTGCTGGCCATGGGCATGGCATGCCTGCTGGCCGGCATATGGGGCGCGCTCGTCCGCTTGGGTTGGATTCTCCCTGAAGAAGGCGCCGGCCCCATCGTCTTTCACGGCCAGCTCATGGTGTGCGGATTTCTCGGCACGCTGATCAGTCTCGAACGTGCCGTCGCCCTCGGGCGCGCGTGGGCATACGGCGCCCCGCTCCTGAGCGGCGTGGGGGCGCTGGCGATCGCCGCCGGCTATGACTGGGAGTCGGTGGCACCGATAACAGCCGCCGGCGCCCTGGTCTTCGTCGCCGCCTCGGCGGTGGTCGTAAAGCGCCAACCGGCGGCCTTCACGGTGACCATGGCCATCGGCGCGGCAAGTTGGCTGGCCGGCAGTCTGGTTTGGGCTACCGGTGGCGTCGGTCTGGAGCTCGTTCCGTGGTGGATGAGCTTCCTCATCTTGACGATTGCCGGCGAACGCCTGGAGCTCAGCCGCTTCCGGCCGCCGTCGGTGTGGGGCCGATGCTCATTCATGGTGGCGGCTGCGTTACTCGCCTGCGGAACGGCGCTCACACTGATCGACCTCGGGATGGGGCTGCGCGTGGCCGGAGGCGGGATGCTTTCTCTGTCGCTGTGGCTGTTCCGCTACGACATCGCCCGTCATACCGTCCGGCAATCGGGGTTGCCGCGGTTTACGGCCGTGTGTCTTCTATCCGGTTATGTCTGGCTGGGGGTGGCCGGATGCCTGGCGCTGGTCTATGGCGCGGTGCCGCCAAAGCTGGCCTACGACGCCTTCCTCCATTCGGTGTTCGTCGGATTCGTCTTCTCGATGATCTTCGGACACGCGCCGATCATACTGCCTGCAGTGCTCGGCGTCTCGGTGCCTTACCGGCCCGTATTCTACCTCCACCTGGCCCTGCTGCACCTGTCGATCGCGCTGCGAGTCGGCGTGGATCTGGCGGGCTGGGAGGCGGCACGCCCCTGGGGAGGGCTGCTGAATGCGGTAGCCGTGCTCGCGTTTCTGACGGCTACCGTGGCTTCTGGATTGACCGCACGCGGCCGAGCGAACTAGTTGGCACGCTTCACGATCGGACTGACGAACGGCTCGCTAATGTCGGTGTCGACCTCCGGCTGCCGGGCCGACGAGCGGCGGCCCGTGATCCCAATCGCCGTATCTTCGGCGGACCCGAGGTTGGCATCTTCAAGAGCGGAGAGCCCGGAGCCACTGCCCTGCTCATCCGAGATGCAATCGAGTCCTTCGCACACCGAGGCAGCACGGTTGAGGCTGGATGGATCGGTCTCCACGGCAAGCTTCTGCGTAACCCGGTGAATGTCGGCGAACCGTCCCGCAACAAACCAACGTCTCATCAACTCGAGCCACGGCGCGTACGGGGAGTCCTCTTCCGCTTCATCCTCCTGTGGATCTACCCACTCGATACCGTGTCCTCTTATCGCGTGGCGCGTGGCCAGCTCCTCGGTTGTAACCACCGTGCACTCGACCTGGCGCGAGGGCGAAAACCGCAGGCCGGCCGTAACAGATACGCACTGGCGTACCGAGACGGGCACCGCCATCAGCGCCCACTCGAGCGTCTCGAGCGCAAGGTCCCGCGCCACGATTATGGCGCGATTGCCGAGCAGCAGACTCGAAGCGACGCGGCAGGCGCCCGCGGCCACCTCAGCAGCGCCCGATGCGGCCACACCGTCGCTCGGCTGGCCAACGTCATCCGCATCGACCTCCAAAACGAGGCTGTCGAGCTGCGGCCTGGGCTCCAGGATCGGCACGTCGCCGGCCGCGACGCGCAACGCACTGCACAGACGGAAGGGGTTGTAGGCGAGGCAGCGGTAAGCAGGCCTCTCGAGCACGACCATGTGTGTATAGACACGCGACCCGCCGCGAGCGGTGTGCTCGGTGCCGGCATAACGAGAATAACCGACGCAGTATCTACCGGTCTCCAGTGGGAACGCGAGCAGGCCGACCGCACTCTGGGACTGCTCACACAGGCTATCGTGCGAAGGCGAGCGGCGGGTTATCTCTCGGCGTTCCGCAGCACGGACGCCCGGGCTGGCACCGACGATGCGGTAACCTTCTCCCTGAACCGAGCGGATCGACGTAAAGATCGCCTGATCAACAGCCAGGTCCGGCTCGACGGCATCACCGCCGGCTAAATCTGGTTGACGATCCACTCGAACGGCTCCAGTACGCCTTGCAGAGCGGTGTGCAGCGGAATGGATTGAACGTAGTCTGCGGGCTCGTCATCCCTGGCCGTCGCGTACGCCAGTGATCCGACTGCGCTGCAGGCAAAGAACTCAACGTTCGCGAAACGGCTATTACACAAGTGCCACAGCCGGTTGAGATTCGCTTCAACGAAGCGCGGCGCATCGTCGAACGCCTCAGGACAGTAGTCCGACTTGCACAACACGATCGCGATCGGGTTCTTGATCTTGTGGTCGCGCTTGCCCTTGAACAGCGTGTCGATGTAGCTGAGCACTTTGAGCGCAAAGAAGTCGGGTCGGGACGCACCATGCGAGGCCAGGCCGGCATCGACCAGTAACAGCGTACCCGCCGATTTACTCAGTAGCTTGCGAACGATGCGAAAAGTCTGAGGGTTGTCCACCTCGGCAGCGACCGCCTCCCCCGCCATGTCGGGCATGACGAGGTCGAACCACTTCGCTTTGCGCTTCATCTTGCGAGCCTGGTAGTAGGCCCAGTACCACTGGTTGGGCTCCATCGGCGTCTTCGGCGGAAAGCACCTGCGCGTCATGTGACCGATGACGTTCTGCTGCAGGTCGATGGAATAGGCCCCTTTCGGTATCGCCTCGAACTCCCCGGCGCGCTGCGAAAGCATGTCCAGCAGAAAACCCAGGTAGACGGTCTTGCCGACGTTGCTCTCGCCAACAACACTTACGATCTGCGGCTCACGCTCCTGCGCTATCGAGTCGTGCACCAGCGCCATGGGCGCCGAGCAATCGGTGCACATTACGGCGTCTTTGGGATTGTTAGTCTCGCAAATGAGACAAGGGGTGCCCGTCTCCACCACATCGTAGGGATCCATCGCGCGCATGCGTATTCTCCGCCTCTTCCCCTAGACGCCCGTTTGTCCTACGTCGAGGGCACAGCGAACCCCTACGTTGTGAGTCCTCGCCAGGGCAGCCGCTCCGCTGCGAAAGTCACTGGTGGCCTGGCACGCAAAGTAAGTGTCGAACGCCCCGCCGCGAACGGACTTCATCAGCATCTCACCGATTATAGGGCGTCCGTCATCGTCCATCACCTCGAAGTCAGACGATGTCCACTCCCAAACGTTGCCGGTGAGTTGCAAAACACCGTTCGGCGCGGCGCCCTCCGCGTAGGCATCCACGGGGACCGTCCGACCGACGCCGGTCGCCCACAGGTTGCATTTCTTGGCATCGAACGATTCCCCCCAGGGGTAGCGCCTCAGCAAGTGAGCCGAGCTTCGGATACGCCAGCTCGCCGCCATCTGCCATTCGGATTCCGCCGCTAGCCGATACCCGGCCCACCTCGCGTACGCGCAAGCCTCGTAGTAGGAAACGCCGACGACGGGGTGGTTGGCAACGCTGCGCTCGTGGCGGCCCTCTCGCCAGAACCTCGGCCCCGGCGAGCCAGTGTAGTCCTTGAAGCTCATCATGTGCGGCCAGATCTCTTCCGGCCAGTTCTCGAGGTCGTCGTAGCCGCCAGTGTCGACGAACTTCTGGAATTGCGCGTTGGTCACCATACACACCGCCAACAGGAACGGCGGCGTCTCGAAGTCGAGCTCGGCGCAGCCGGGACGGTCGTTGACCGTCTGCGGCATCGAGATGTATCCCTCTGGAACCAGCGCGAAGCGCTCATCGATCGTCTCTACTGCTTTCTGGTAGATCGCCTTGAAGTCGTCGCTTTCGGCCCAACGATCGGGATCGCCCGCCACCAAGCCGTAGCGCTCGAGCTGCATGCATGCCCGTAGCGGATCTTCGTCAACAGCCGCACGACGAGAACCGTCGCCTCCATTATCACCCCGCCAGAACAATCTGCGCGCCACTTTCAAGCCCCCTGCCTGATGTTGCCTCAGCCAATCCCAATCGCTCTTCGTCGTGCATCACGGCACAGCTTCTGGAAACGATCGACGGCCCCGTTGGCCGCCTGTTGGGCCGGCGTTGGAGTGTCTCCGGTCGGCAGTCCTGCGAAGAAATCGGCGTCGCCGCTGGCGTAGTCCGCCAAGACGTCGTCCTTGCCACCAGCGATCATACCGATCTCGCTCTCGAGCTGCTGTTTGAGAGCAGACAGGCTGCTGCTCGCGGTACCGAAGTCATCGACCTTGGATTTCCACTGCTGCTGCAAGAGGGTGAGTTCGGACCTCTGCTGATCGGCATGCTGGACGCTCTGCTTGACGACTTCGGCCTCTTTCTCGAGGTCTTGCTCGCGTGCCTCTATTTCCTCGGCCCGCGCGAGCAGGTCGTCGTGTCGAGCCTGTAGCTCGGACCTCTCCTGAATGATCCGCTCACGCTCGCTCTCGAACGCTTCCCGCTCCGAGAGGTGCCTGGCCTGCATCTCCTCCAACTCGCCCCTGTCTCGCGCGGCAGCCGCTTCTGCTTCGGCAAGCTCGGTCTTCAAGGGTTCTAGCTTCGCACGGTCTCCCTCGAGCTCCTTCAGCTGAGCATCTATCGCCTGCCGCTCGGCGGCCTGCTCGGACCCACGCTCTTCAACCTTTTGTTCGCGCTCGTCGATATCGCTTTGCCGCGTGGTCAACGCATCCAGGCGCGCTTCCAGATCCGCCCGCAGCTGCTCGACCTCACCTTCCTGGGCCTCGCGGCTCTGCACCGCCTCCTTCTCGTGCGTCAAACAGCGAGTCTCACGTTCGCCGAGCTCGGTTTCGCGCGTCTCGTAGTGGTCGCAAAGCTCGTTCTGCTGCTGGGCAAACGCCTCCCGCTCTTCCTCCAAGCGAGCGTGCTGCTCTACCAGCGCCGCCCTGAATCCCTCCAGGGCTTGAGCGCGCGCCGCGACCATCTCTCGCAGCGTATGCACGGTGGCCAGGACATCCTGGCCCATGGCTTCGGCGTTCTCGACATCGGGGGCCGATCCTCCCAACTCGTGGTCGGAGATCTCGGCGCTTTGTGCTTGAGAGTTGCTCATCATTTTTTCCGCCACCAGGACTCTTTCTTGCCCTTCTCTCCCTCAGCCTCCTCTTGCTCCGATTCAATCTTCTTGGCCATTTCGTGGAGCCTGGCATCGGGGTTCATCCGCTTTATGCGGCGAAGCCGTTTCGCAATGTAAGGGTCTACCGAAGCGAGCAGCGCCTCTTCCTCTTCCCTGATCCTGCGCTCCTCTTCCTCGGAAAGCCGTGGTTTGCTTTCTCGCACGCCCACTGCGGGCCCCGGTTCCGGCTGTATCTCCGTGGGCGGCACCGGCTCGACCTCGGGCTCCTCAGACTGCTCGAGCTTTTCCGGCCAGGCGACGGATACCATTTCGTCGTCAGCAGAAGCCCCGCCACCGCCTTCCGCGGGCGCATCCCGTGACGGCCACTGCTCGACCACCACCGTCGCTTCGGAGGAAACGGCTTCCTCTGTCTCACCGAAGTTCGCGCTGTCCTTGAGGATGGAGATGGGCTCCTCGGCTGCCTGCGGGGCAATGGTATGGCCTGTAGCCAGTGGGGCGTCGATGGACGGGGGCGCCTGAGGCTCCTCGAATGCGGTAACCGCCGCCGCGGGCCGTCCAGCCACCTTCTTCTGAAGAACCGACCGCGCCCGCACCATCGCCCTGGTCCACGCAGAGAGCTTTACATCCAGCTCCCCGAGCGCGCGGTCGAATTCCTTGTCGTCCTTTGGTAGCGGAACGGCTGTCGGCAGCTCATTGGCTGCGTTCGAACTCATTGGCACTCTCCAGCTTCGTCAGACACGCCCCCAGCAGATCGAAAGCTGAAGCAACTCCTAGCGCCTGCGCGTGGCAGGACACTGACCTAAGTATAAGGCTGAAACGGGTCGCTTGTGAAGAGCTTTCGGCACCGTGCGGCGTTTCTTCGGGGAGAAAACTGTATGCACGAGCAATAAGACAGCAGCATCCGAGTACCACCGCGATCGACGCCGGGAATCGCGCACGAATCGCCCCGGCACTAATAGCATTCTAAAAACCGCACCCGTGCGGATGGATCACCCGGCTGGGCCAATTTGACGGCCTAGCGGCTCGGCTGCCTGTGTGTGCCTCGTTTGCGTGAGGCCTCGCCGCGACAGAGAATCGCCTCGCGCAGAGCGGACCAGCCGATCGTCCGGCCGCGCGAAGAATCGACCTCGATGATCCCCCTTTTCGAGCACTTTCCTACCCTGGCCGAGAAGCTCGCTTATGTCTCGCTCGGGAACTTTCCGACTCCGGCCCCACGGCTGGAGCGATTGGGTGGAGAGCTCGGCATCGACCGGCTCTACGTCAAACAAGACAGCCTGAGCGCTCGGGTCTACGGGGGCAACAAGATCCGCAAGCTGGAGTTCCTCGTGGGCAAGGCGCTGCAGCAACACGCCGGCGAAATCCTGACCTTTGGCTACGCCGGCTCGAACCATGCGCTGGCCACCGCCGTATGCGCCGAGCAGGTCGGCCTGCGCGGCATTTCGATGCTTCTGCCCCAACCGAACGCCCACTACGTCCGCCGCAACCTCCTGATGGGCCTTCATTGTCGCGCGGAGCTGCACCAGCGCGCTAACGTAGCCACGCTTGCCGCCGAAACCGTGCAGCAGCTTCTCGGTCACAAGCTCACGACCGGGACCTTTCCGCTCATCGTACCCCCCGGCGGATCCTCCCCGGTGGGAACCATCGGCTACGTCAATGCCGCCTTCGAGCTAAAGGAGCAGATTCTCGCCGGTGAGCTCCCCGCACCAGACAGGATCTATGTCGCGCTCGGCAGCCTCGGCACTGCCGCCGGGCTTGTTTTGGGGCTCAAGGCCGCGGGACTGGCCACGCGCGTCGTGCCGGTGGCAATCGTGCATCCCAGTATGGCCGGCAAGGCCAGCCTGCTGAGGCTCGCCCGGCGAACCAACGCGCTTCTGCGCAAACTCGACCCATCCTTCCCGTCGGTCGAGCTTGCCGGCAACGAGGTCGAAATCCGCTACGAGTTCTTCGGCCACCGCTACGCCGGGTTTACCGAAGAGGGGATGGCCGCCGTCTCGCGCATGTATGATGGAGAGGGAATCAAGCTTGACGGGACCTACACCGGCAAGACGTTGGCGGCGCTCATGCGCGACGCAGGCGATGCCCGCATCACTGGCGAAACGGTGTTATTCTGGAATACCTATAATGGCCGCGACCTCTCCGCCGTCACCGACACGATCGACTACCGAAAGTTGCCCGCCTGCTTTCACCGATACTTCGAGGAAGACGTACAATCACTCGACACAAGCGCTTGATTTACCTGCGCTTTATAAACGACGCGTAGGCAACGATCGCTGCCAATGGCAGTCGTGGGCGCGGGGAAGCCACCGGCGGGCATAAAGCACGAAATCGGAGCAGAGAGACCGACCGGCGCGCCGCCTGAGGGCGCACCCGCAGGTGGGGGTTGGCGCGCAATTCTCCCGGCTAGAGGGTGGAAATGCGTTAGTGCCCGGGCCAGGTCGGCCACTCACGCTCGCCCCAGGTAGCGCCGGACATGCCACGGCTGCTCGGAACCTGGGCGCTGCCTCGGCAGCTGTCTCGGCGATCAGTAGAAACAGTGGCCGAGGCCGCGGTAAGTCTTGGCGCGGCCCACGATTTTCCCGCCACGCTTTAGCAGGTACTCGTTGAACCGCTCGGCGATCTCACCGGCCTTGGCCGGCCGGAAGAACACCGGATCTCCCACCTTGATGAGCCCGCGCAGCTCACTTGGGACCAGCAGCGGCGTCTGCACCTCGCCGCAGCCTTCCGTCTTGTTCGTCTTCACGCCGGCCGGCCGGAACGGAAGCGGCGCCTTGTCGGCCGTCGTCTCGCCGCTGGCGATGAAGCCTCCGCTCTGGCAG
>PIVZ01001210.1 GCA_003354045.1 bacterium | reverse complement strand
TGTTGATCGCGAATTTTCTGGCAGGCTGTCGTTGAGTTTGTTTCTCAAGCGAACCACGGCTGCCGGCTACCGGGGCAGACCCCCCTCGATCTCCCCTTGTTTACGAGGAACCAGGATGGCCGCTTCCTTACGGGCGCGGCTCGGTAACGTGTTCAGGGCGTCGGTGCGGAGTGGAGGAGGCCGCTTCCTTGCGGCGCGGTACGGAGAGCGATGGCAGACGGCGCGCGCGACAACTCCGGAGTGCAACGGCAGGTCTCGTTCCTCGACCGTGCCCTACCGGCAGATCATGTTGGCCGATCTCGCACCTCGACAGGTCTCGTGTCCTGACCGTGCCCTGCCGGGCGGATCGGAATCGGTTAGTAGGTTGGAGAGGGGACGTCGGTCAAGCCTTGGGAGACGCTGCCTGGGGGCATTTGTACGTCGTACATTCCTCGTGAGGTGCCGCCTACTATGCCTTCGAATTTTTCGCGGAAGGCGTGTGGGGTGGTTTGGGCTTCGGCGGCTAGGGCGGCGAGCATGGTCGGGGTCTCGAAGTCTTCCTTCTCGAGGCGGATCATGTAGGCGCGGGCTACCGTGTAGGAGTAGCTGGACAGGTCGACCTGCCTGATGCGTGTGCGGTTGGTGGCTGGGTCGACCATGTTCTCGAACGGCACGGGGATTAGGTTGCCGTCTTGCAGAGTGACCATGACGCCGGGCGGTAAGTCGGTGGTGGAGTCGAGTAAGAGCCGGACGCCGCCGTGGCCTAGGTCTCTGGTGTAGCCCATGTCGGAGGTGGTCGGGCGGGCGCAGCGGAGTTCGTAGCCGA
>PIVZ01001209.1 GCA_003354045.1 bacterium | reverse complement strand
GGGGAAGATCTGGTAGAAGATGCCATCCTTCACCCAGTCGGGAGTGAAGAACTCGGGCAGATCCTGCGGCTTCACCTTGAAGAGTTCGCCATCCACCGTGCGGTCCCCGCCTGCGCCGCTCGTGTCGTAGACGACGATCGCCTCCCCGTCCTCGACCAGGAAGTTGAAGCCGTTCGCAAAGCCCTCGAAGTAGGTCGGCATCGTCACCCGCCAGAGGGTGCTCGTCAGATCCGAAGCGATGGGCGCCATGGTCACCCGGTTGATCGCCCGCTTCCCCTTGTAGACGAGCCAGACCCGCTCGACGTCGCCAGCGGAGCTGCGAAATGTGATCTCCACCTCGTCCTCGGAAATGCGGTTCAGGTCCGGGAAACCTGGCCGGAACATGAGTCCGCCCAAGTCAACTTTGCCGTCACCCACATTGCGCTCGACTCCCTCGAAGCGGGAATCCACGTCGATCACGCTGTTGTCGCCGGCGAAGCCGTCTTCAACGAAACGGTCGGCGTTCACGCGATCGGTGGTCCAGTTGCCGTCCGCCACGAACTTGTAGAGCACCTCGCCGGCCGGCATCGTGAGGGTGAGCTTGAAGGACTTGCTCGCCGCGTCCCAGACCATCTTGTCCTTCTCGGCGTTCCAGTCGTTGAAGGATCCCGCCACGAAGACGGCGCCCGGTGTACCGCTCGGCTTGTACTCGAATGGCACCCGGTAGAGCCCCGAGCCACCGCCGCCTGCGCCGACCGCGATCAGCGCGTTCTGCCCGCCGAAGCCGTCGTCCTCGAACTCCTCGGCGTTCTCGTCAGTCAGCCAGT
>PIVZ01000583.1 GCA_003354045.1 bacterium | reverse complement strand
CCCGGGAATGTTGCTCATCAGGTTGTAGTCCACCCACAGGCCGCCCATCGTGTAGTGAATCGCCGGGTAGATGCGCATTGGTGACTCGTAGGGGTTCTCATCCGCTATGTGCTCGTACATCTGGAAGAGATTACCGTAGCGGTCTCGAATGGCCGGCTCGCCCAAACGCCCGATGGCATCGGAGAAATCGAGGTAAACGGCTCGTCCCGTGGACCCGACGCCCTGGCCGTCATCGCATACCTTCTTGGCCGCGCGGGAGGCCACATCGCGCGGAACCAGATTGCCGAAGGCCGGATAGCGCCGCTCGAGGAAATAGTCGCGGTCGGCCTCCGAGATCTCTGAGGCCGGTCTGTTGTCGCCCTGCTTCCTCGGCACCCACACTCGTCCGTCGTTACGCAGGCTCTCGCTCATGAGCGTCAGCTTGGACTGGTGCGTACCGGTCTGCGGAATACACGTGGGATGGATCTGTACGTAGCAGGGGTTGGCAAAGTACGCGCCACGGCGGGCACAGCGCCAGGCCGCCGTAACATTGCAGTTACCGGCATTGGTGGAGAGAAAATAGAGGTTGCTGTAGCCGCCTGTGCACAGCACTACCGCATCGCCGATGTATCGCTCCAGCTCACCGGTTACGAGATTGCGCACGAGGATGCCCCTGGCCCTGTCGTCGATGACGACGAGGTCGAGCATCTCGCGACGTGAAAAGAGCTTCACCTGCCCGGAATCCACCTGACGCAACACCGCGCTGTATCCACCGAGCAGGAGCTGCTGGCCGGTCTGCCCGCGTGCATAGAAGGTACGCGAGACCTGCGCGCCGCCGAAGGAGCGGTTCCCCAACGTCCCGCCGTACTCACGTGCGAAGGGCACTCCCTGGGCCGTACACTGATCTATGATGCTGCCGCTGACCTCGGCCAGGCGATGCACGTTGGCCTCGCGTGCGCGATAGTCGCCGCCTTTCACAGTGTCGAAGAAGAGACGGTGAACCGAGTCGCCGTCGTTCTGATAATTCTTTGCCGCGTTGATTCCGCCCTGCGCAGCTATGCTGTGCGAACGGCGCGGGCTGTCGAGGATCGTGAAGTTGAGAACATTGTAGCCGAGCTCGCCGAGGCTCGCCGCGGCCGAAGCGCCGGCCAAACCGGTGCCGACTACAATGACCGTGTACTTGCGCCGGTTGGCGGGATTGACGAGCAGCATCTCGCTCTTGTGACGCTCCCACTTCTCGGCGATCGGACCGGACGGGACTTTGCCATCGAGAATCACAGCGCGCCTCCGTTGAGATAAACCAATATCGGGACGGCCAAGAAGCCGATCGTGAGTAGTAACGCCAACCCTTGGCCGAGGAAGCGTAGCGCGGGCTTGTGTGTAATGCCGAGCGACTCGAAAGCGCTGCCGAAGCCGTGCCAGGCATGGAAACCGAGCAACGACAGCGCAACCGTATACACGATCACCGGTCCGGCGTGCGTAAAGGTCTCGAGCACCAATCGGTGGAGGTCGCGCACGGCGGGATCGTAGGTGGCATCGTACCAGGGACCGAACTTCATGAACGCCACATGCGCGGGGACGAAGATGAGCAGCACGACGCCCGAGATGATCATCGTCGTCGAAGCCAGGCTCTTGCGACTCGGATCGCCTGCCCTCTCGTTGCTCCGGTAGCCGACCGCTCGTGCATCGTAATTGGTCTTGGTAACGAGCACGCCGCTAATGAAGTGCGCGACGAAGAAGGCGATCAGCCCGAGCTCAGCCAGGTAGATGAGTGGGTTGCTGATCAAAGCATGGCTGTAGGCGTTGTAGGCCTCGGCCGAGACCATGACGAGCAGGTTCGCCGCCATGTGCGCGACGAGGAACCCTATCAGTAGAAGCCCCGTTGCAGCCATCAAGAGCTTCCGGCCGATGTTCGAGTTGAGAAGAATCTTGACTCTGTCCATAGCGACCCCCGGCTCTTATAGGTAATCCGCCGGAAATGTCGATAGCAACAGAGACGACCATTCCAGGCCCTTATAAAGCCGAACGGCGATCCTAATGGACGGTCAGAGCTATTCGAAGCGAAGGTAGGGAAGCCGGTCGGCGACCTCGACCACGCGATCTTTCGACTCGAGCAACTGCCCGATGGGGTCCCACTGCCCCGCGAGCAGAGCGTCGCGGGCAGCGTCCTTCATGGTGAAGGAAAAGCACAGCTCGGCGGCACGCACAACGCCGCCTTCGACGTCGATCGTGACCTCGGTTTCGGGAGACTCTTCCAGCAGCGCGGCCAGTGCGACCACCTCGTCGTGCGACAGGGATACGCACGGCATGCCGAGCGTTGTCGAGTTGCCAAAGAATATCTCGGCGAAGCTCTCGGCAACGACGGCCTTGAAGCCGTGCTTGGCGAGAGCCTGCGGCGCGTGCTCGCGTGAGGACCCACAGCCGAAATTCCGGTTCGAGAGGAGAATCGCCGCACCTTCGAAGCGCGGATCGTTGAGACTGTGCTCTTTCTTCGCGCCCTCGGGAGTGAAGCGCGCATCGTGAAAGGCCAGCGCTCCGAGGCCGTCGAAGGTCACGCACTTCATGAAGCGCGCCGGGATGATTCGGTCGGTGTCGATATCGTCGCCGGCGACATACACGCCGCGACCGCTCACACTCTTGATCGGTTCAAGGGCCATTACTGCTCTCCTCCGCCGGCCGCGCCGTCCGGACCCGTCTCTACATCGAAGGTCTCGCGGGCATCGGCAATGGCGCCTTCTACGGCCGCAGCCGCCACCATGACGGGGCTCATGAGCACTGTACGCCCGATCGGGCTCCCCTGACGGCCCTTGAAGTTGCGGTTGGACGAAGAGGCACACAGCTCCGCATCGATGAGCTTGTCGGGGTTCATGGCCAGGCACATCGAGCAGCCCGGCTCGCGCCATTCGAAGCCCGCCTCCTCGAAGACTTTGTCGAGACCCTCGGCTATCGCCGCGCGCGCTACCTCAGAGGAGCCCGGAACGGCCAGTGCGCGCACGTGCCCGGCAACCCGCTTGCCCTTGATCAGAGCGGCAACCTCGCGGAAGTCGGAGAGACGCCCGTTCGTGCAGCTACCGATGAAGCAGACGTCTACTCTCGTGCCCTTTATCGGACGCCCCGCTTCGAGCCCCATGTACTCGAGAGCCTCCGCGGTGGCAGCGCCGCTCTGGCCGGCGGCATCGGGCGCGGGAACCTCACCATTGATCCCAAGGGCCTGAGCGGGGTTTATGCCCCAGGTGACCGTCGGCTCTATGTCGGCGGCGCGTACATCGACGACATCGTCGTAGTCGGTGTCGTCGTCGGAGGCGATAGAGCGCCAGAACTCGACGGCCTTCTCCCACGCGTCGTCCG
>PIVZ01001208.1 GCA_003354045.1 bacterium | reverse complement strand
CGATAAAACGTATTGCCTTCTTCATCGGCGATGGTGTCGGGGCTAATCCTCTCGACCTTGCCGGGCAGGTCGCCATAGATTGTGTAGTCATAGGCGGTCACCTTGACGCTCGCCTCTTGTCCTGGATGCAGGAAGGCGACGTCCTGCGGTCTTATCCGAGCTTCGATGAGTAGACTGTCGTCCAGGGGGACGATTTCAACGATGCTCTCGCCGGGGCGCACCACGGCGCCGATGGTGGTGATCGAGAGTTTGTTGATGATACCGCGCAATGGCGCGCGCAGGATTGTACGGCGGACCTTGTCCTCGGCGGCGAGAATAGTTTCCTCCAATACCGACAGGTCGCCGAGCGCCTTGGTGAGATCCTCGTGCGCCTTGGCCTGAAAGCTGGCTACCGCACTGGCACGCCGTGCTGTAGCCTCTGCGACGGCAGCTGTTGTCTTCGGGATTGAGGCGGCAAGGACCGCGATCTCCCTCTTCTCGGACTGTGCCTGGCGCTCCAGCCGCAGCAGTTCGAGCTCCGGGAATGCGCCGAGTTTATGCAGGTCGCGGGCCTTGTTCAGTTCCAGATCGAGCAATTCGATGGTTGCTTTGGTTTGTTCAAGCCGAATTTCCAGTTCGACCTTCTCCAAATTGCGTTGAGCAAGTTGCTGGTCGATGACCAATAGCTCCTGCGTAAGGGTCGCTTCTCGGGCCTTGAACAGGGCGGTCTCGCCCTCGAGCAGTACGTCATTGGCGCCGCTGCCGCTCAGATCAAGCTGTCGGCTATAAGCTTCGGCTTTGCGGCGCTTGGCGCGCACCAGTAGGGCG
>PIVZ01001207.1 GCA_003354045.1 bacterium | reverse complement strand
CGACCTCGAGCTGGTCGCGCACGAGGTCCAGACCGATGCTCTTGAAGGTCTTGTACATCCCGCCAGAGCAAGGCGTGGGTAGCCAGTCGAGGTCGCGTTCGAAGCGGGGACTTGTCCAGTAGTGGGCGTGCAGCCCGGCCAGCGTGTCGATGAGGCCGGTGATCTCCTCCAACGTAACCGGCGTCGTCGCGTCAGGAAAACGAGCCGAGCGCAAGGTGAGATCCTCCATGACGATGCCGAACTGGCCCGATTCCTCTTCGACCACACTGGCGAAAACCTGCGGCGCCTCGATCGTCAACTCCGGGCGAATGTCGCTATAGAAGTGAACCTCGTTCCTGTACATCGAGCGCGGCACGTGAGGCTTGGTCAGACAGGTCTTCAGTACGAGCCGCGAAGGCACCCCCGCGTCGCATCCGGGAGCATAGTCGAGCGAGAGGATCACACGGTCTGCCGTCGATGCCAGGCCGCCTCCGAACTGCAACGCCTCGACCACTCGTACGCGCTCGACCTTCACCTCCGGGCGTTGTTCAGCAAGCACCGAGGTGAACAACTCAGGGGTCAACTCTTCGATGGTTGCCGGGAATCGCGACATGGACACTCCTTGTAAGATGCCTTTGGCGGGCTACTGAGCAAAGTATGATACCCAGCTGCCAGCCGGCTGTGAACCAATCCGCGCCCGGCCGCACTAACGTAGAGGGGGCGGGTTTGAGCTTCCGTTTCGCCCACCGATCCCGTGCAACGGCCGGCTTCTCGCCGGAGAAGTCGAAAGCCGCGACTTGACCCCTTCTCCATCTTGTTACGACGAGGG
>PIVZ01000582.1 GCA_003354045.1 bacterium | reverse complement strand
CGCATTGACTGCGATTACCACGTGACTCGCGGTAACCATGCCAGCGGGCGTGTGCACGCGTAGCTTCGCGCCATCTTCTATTCGCACTACCGGCGTGCGCTCGAACAGAGACACACCGCCGTCGAGAGCGGCGCGCCTCAGCCCGCGCACGTAGCGTACCGGGTGGAGAGTGCCGCCATGGGACTCCAAGTAGCCACGCAGGAAGCTGGCCGGCAATCCACGCTCGCGCATCCCAGCGGGCTCGAGCAGGCTGCCCGGCAGCCCGTAGGCGGCGCCCGCTTCGGCAGCCTTGTCGATATTGCGGTATTGGCGAGGATGAACCGCGGCAATGACGTTGCCGACGGGCTCGTAGTCGCAATCGATCGAGTACTTGCCGATCAACTCCTCGACGCATTCGACCGATGCGGAGGCCAACTCGACCAAGGCGCTCACGCGCCCATGGCCGTAAAGGCGGGTAAGCGTGGGGAGGTCCTTGCCGATGGTCGGCGTAAGATGGCCGGCGTTGCGGCCGCTGGCACCAAACCCGGCAACCCGCTCCTCGAGCACGGCCACGCTCAGTCCCTCGTCGCGAAGCGCCAGGGCCGCGCTCAGACCCGTGTAGCCGGCCCCGACCACGGCAACATCGACCTCGAGGGAACCGTCCAAAGCCGGCTCCAGGCCGTCGAGCTCGGCCAACCACGGGCTCAATGCCCGGTAGGCCTCGAGAACGTTGCTGTCATCGGTGACTTCCATCTGGGCCGGAAAGCGTCAGGCTACGCCTGCAATGACAGCCGCACAAGCCAGGATGGCCGCGAGAATGGCCGCCGAGCCGGCGCTGTCCGGCCGCGAGACGTACCGGCTGGATCAGTGGCGCGGGGGCGGGAGTCCCGCGGCTCTGCCTACCCCCGGCACAGAGGCACATATTGTAGCTTCCGCAGGCTCCGACTTTGAGATAACCACTAGGCTGGCCGGTCCGGGAAGCCCCGGCCCGGCGGACCTGCCGTGTGGGCGTCGCAGGAGGCGGTGCGGCAACCTAGGGATATGAGGGCGGCCGGTGGTCCCGCCAAGTCGGGCCCTTGGCTTTTCGATGTACGCAAAAGCTAATAAGCTAGGGGCAAGGTTGGGGTAGCGTCCTTCGGACGCGGTGTTTGTGGCGTCAGAGAATCCCAGAATTCGGCCGGTGTCGGCGGCGGGTCCAGACGAGGGAGCTGAGAAGCGCCCACGGTCTGAGGGCACAGCAGCGCAGTGGCGGCCATGGGCCATGAGTATCGTTGGCGCCGTACTGTCCTTGGCCGCCATCGTCATACTCTACGTCTTCGAGTCGGACCGGATCGCGGCCGAGTTGTCGCGCCGGGCGGCGCGCCCGGCCACAGCCGTGTCCACACGGATGCACACCGAGCTGGCCGTTCTCGCCGGCGTGGAGGCCGAGGTGTTGGCTGGAGGCACGCTCAGCCGGGCCGACCTTCGCGGGTTCGTCCGTGACCTACGGGTCTCGCGGCCGGCCGCCATCGGCATCGATTGGATCCCGTTGATAGGCGCCCGCCAGCGGCGCGACTACGAAGAAGCCCAATGGCTCGACGGTCTGCCCGGTTTCGAGATAACGGATGCCGAAGCGCCTGCCGCGGGCAAGCCCGCCGGCGAGCGAAACGAATACTTCCCGCTCTACCTTGGTCTCGAGGAATCCGTGCAGATCACGGGTCTCGACCTGTCCGCCGGAGTCGACCTCGGCACCAGCCCCGCTATCCGTTCCGCTCTCGATACAGCGCGTAATACGACGAAGCCGGCCATGAGTGCGCCGTTGCTGGTCTCCTCGCAAGGCAAAGAGGTGACGACCATCATGGTCATCTCGCCGGTGTTCAAGAGAATCGCGGCCTATGAGGGGCGAAGAGAGCGACCACAAAACGTGATCGGGTTCGTGCTCGGCCTCTACCGAGTAGACGAGCTGCTGGATGATCTGTTGAGCGGTCCGGAGAAGATCTACTTCAATATCGAGCTGCGTGACGTGGACGCACCCGCAGAACACCGGCTGCTGTGGGCCAGCAAGTCCGATGCACAGATTCCGCGCTCTCCCCTCCTTTCAGTCCGCGAGGCCGTACGGGCGGACAGCTTCCGCTGGACCACCACGTTGGATATGGGCGGGCGCCGTTGGGCCTGGACCGTGACCGCGGCCCCGCGGTTCGTGGCCGCGAACCTGGGCTGGCAACCATGGATCGCGCTGCTGTCCGGGCTGCTGCTGACGGCCTTGCTGGTCGGGGGCGATCGGATTCTGAACCGCCAGGCCGAGGCCGTAGCCCAGCTTGGAGACGACCTGCTGGCCGAGCGCCGAACCGCCAACGAGCGTGTCAGCAGACTCATCGACGAGCTCGAGAGGGAGAAGCACGACCGCGAGAGGACCGAGGTCAGCTTGTTCCGCGAGAAGCAGCAGTTCCGCCTGATGTTCAACGCCGTGCCCGCAATGATCTGGTACAAGGACACCAAGAACGGATTCCTGCTCGTCAACGAGGCAGCCGCGTCGTGGATGGGACACACCGTGGAGGAGGTGGAGGGAAGACCGTGTAGCGAAATCTGGCCGGATCGCGCCTACGACTACTATCGTGATGATCTCGAGATAGTCCGCACGGGCAAGCCGATACTCGGCACCATCGAGGAACACGTGTCCAGTGATGGCGAGACCCGGTGGATCAGCACGGACAAGCTTCCCGAGTACGACTCCATGGGCCGAGTGGTGGGCATCATCGTGTTCGCGCTAGACGTGAGCCACACCAGGCACGCCGAAGAAGAAATCCGCCGGCTCAACGAGGAACTCGAACAGCGCGTGGTCGAGCGCACCGCGGAGCTGGCCGCCGCCAACCAGGAACTCGAATCTTTCGCCTATTCGGTCTCTCACGACCTGCGGGCCCCGCTGCGAGGCATAGACGGCTTCAGCCGCCTGCTGATGGACGAGTGCGGGAGCAGCCTCAGCGACCCCGGCAAGGAGTACCTCGGGCGCGTCCGTTCGGCGACCCACCGTATGGGATGCCTGATCGACGACCTCCTCAAGCTTACCCGCGTAAGCCGCAGCGAGCTGAGCCGCGAGACCGTGGACCTCACGGCGCTGGCCCGCGTGGTGGTCTCCGAGCTGGAGCAGACCGAACCAGATCGCGACGTAACCACGCAAATTTCCGACACTCCGCTGGCCAAGGGCGACCCGATCCTACTTCTCAACGTCCTCCAGAATCTGCTCGGAAACGCTTGGAAATTCACGGGTAAGGAAAGCGCGGGGCGCTTAGAGTTCGGGGCCACGAGGGTGGAGGACAGCAAGACCGCCTACTTCGTTCGTGACAACGGCGTCGGCTTTGATATGATCTATGCTA
>PIVZ01000057.1 GCA_003354045.1 bacterium | reverse complement strand
CAACGCGAACAGGTGGAAGGACGGCTCGCAACCCGCGGGGACGTGTTGGGTGCCAACGCCCTGGACACGCCGCCACGAATCCAGCTCACTGTCGTAGCATTGCCAGATCTCTCGTCGCATCCGCTGCACGGCCGCGGCTTCTTCGAGCTGCGCGCAGAGAAACGCGGCGTGAATCTCCGACATCGCAAAGTTCGAGCCGTGATCCACCCACTCGTAGGCCTCCACTTCGCCGCGCAGGAAGCGCGCGCGATTGGTGCCACGATCCAAGACGACCTTGGCCCGAGCTGCCAGCGAGGCATCGTTCAGTACCAACGCACCCCCCTGCCCACAGGTGAGGTTCTTCGTCTCGTGAAAACTGACCGCGGAAAGCGCCCCGAAGGTACCGAGGCTGCGCCCGCCGAAGCATCCGAACAGGCCGTGGGCGTTGTCCTCCACCAACGCGATGCCGCGCTCTGCGGCAAGCTCCCTGAGCTCTTCGAGTCGACTGCCGATTCCACCGTAGTTCACGACGACGATCGCCCGCGTCCACGCCGTTGTCCGCTCGCGCACACTGTCGGGATCCAGGCACAGGGTCTCGGCGTCGATGTCGGCGAACACCGGACGCGCGCCGCCACGGCAAAACGCGCTGGCCGTGGCCACATGGGGGAAGGAGGGAACGATGAACTCATCGCCCGGACCGAGGCGGAGCAAGACCGCCGCGATCTCCAGCGCAGCGGTACACGAAGCGGTCGGCAGAACGAGGGCTCCTCCGTGCTGCGCCTCGAGCATCGCCTGACATCGTTCAGAAAAGCAGCCGCCAGCGGGTCGCTCCCCGGCGGCGGCCTCTGCCATGTATTCGGCTTCGCGGCCCGCCAGGCGAACCCGGTGGAACGCAATCCCGTCGACGTCCCCGACCGACGACAAGACCCCAGCAGCCTGCTCCAGCGCGGAACTCACGGCCATACAACTATTATAGCAGTCGTGGAATTGGCGTGCAGAAGTGGCGGCCAGACTCGGTGCAAAGTCGCTCAACAGCTACGCGCGATACGAACAGGGCCACGCCGTGCCCACCATCGAGAAGCTCTCAGAGCTCTTCGCTGCGGTAGCTGAGAATGGCGACTTCGTTCTTATCGAGAGCCGGGTCGATGGGTAGCGGGGATTCGAGCCGTCCATGCGGCTCAGTGGGGACGTTTATCTTTGTCACACCTGACAGTGCGGGCAGTAGAAGCTCGAACGTTGTGCGACCACCACCGCCTTGATGGTAGCGCCGCACGTCTGGCAGGGCTGGCCGGCGCGGTCGTATACTTGGTGCCGCCACTGGTAGCCGCCCTTGCGACCTATGCCGTCGAGAAAATCCGCGACCGTGGAGCCGCGGTGCTCTATGGCCTCGCGCAGTACGGCGCGCGTGGCGTCTACAATGCGCTCGCACTCCGGGAGCTTCACGCGCGTCATGCGCCGCCTCGGCCGAACTCCCGCCTGAAAGAGTATCTCGTTGACATAGATATTACCCAGACCGGCCACGACGTGCTGGTCCATCAACACGTCCTTCACGGTGCGGTTGGTGCGGCGACGCAGCTCGGCTAGACGGTCGGCGTTGAAACCGGCCTGGTCGAAGGGCTCGGGGCCGAGCTCGGTCAGCAGGGGGCAGCTTGCCGGGTCGTCTACGAGCGTTAGACCGAAGCGCCGGGGATCGTTGAATACGAGAGCGCCCGCACCTCTCCCCGCGCCTACACCCTCCGTCGCGCCCTTCCTTGCACCTTTCCGTTTGGCCTTTCCCTCCAGCCTGGCGATCACGTGGTCGTGTTTGCCCGGCTCGACGGCACGACTGCCATCGACGTGGAGAAGCCGACCGCTCATGCCGAAATGAAAGATCCAGGAGCGGCCACCGCCCAAATCAAACAGTAAGTACTTGCCACGCCGGTGCGCCGCGCAGATGGTTTGGCCTACCAGCCTCGCCGCGAGATCACGCGGTACCGGCCGGCGCAGCTTCCTACACCTGACGACGACGTCCTCGATCGTGCGTCCGACCACCAGCGGGGCCAGTGACCGTCTTACGGTCTCTACTTCAGGAAGCTCCGGCACGCTGCTAGGACCGATGCCCTCCGAGACTCGTCAAGGAGGAACCGGGCGCATACTTCGTGTCCACGGGCATCTTCTATCTCTCTCTACGGCCGGCGTGTATCGACACGCGCCAGGGCGTCGGTGATTACGCGGCCAAGTCGCGCAAAGCCCTCTATCGCTATGGCCTCGGGACGAAGCGTCGGATCCACTTCGGCTGCGGCGAACACTTCCACGGCGCGGCCGTCTCCGAGCGTCGCCTCCAGCCAGCGCCCCAGACTGTTGCGCAGCATCTTGCGCCGCTCGCCGAAGGAGCGCTCTACCAGCTTGCGAAACACGTCTACATCACCCAACTCATATCGTGGCGCAGATAGTGGACGAATGCGCACGACCTGCGACTCGACCTTGGGACTCGGCCGAAAGGCTTGCGGCCCGACTACCATGCCCAGCTCCACGTCGGCACGCATCTGCGTCATGATGGATAGTACCCCATAAACCTTGCTGCCCTCGCTGGCAGCAATCCTCGCTGCCACCTCCTTCTGCAACATCACGACCATCTCGGCCACCTCGAGCTCGTCACCAAGCAGCCGAGTAACGATGGCCGTTCCACTCTCGTAGGGTAGATTGGCAACGACGTGAATGCCCGGCGGAAGCAGCGTGCCCAGCTCTATGCCGAGCACGTCACCGCACACCACTTCCACCTGCCCGTGATCGCGATAACGGTCGGCAAGGCCGCCGGCCAACCGCGCGTCTATCTCGATCAACAGCAAGGACGCCGCACGCTCGGCCAGCAAGCCGGTGAGCGCACCGCGGCCGGGACCGATCTCCAAGACTTTACAGCCGTCGATACCGGCCCACGCGACGATTCTTTCGGCGACGGCCTCGTCACCGAGAAAGTGCTGCCCCCAGCGCCTCTTGCGACCACTGGCGGTCTTCACGTCAATTCGAGCCTGGGGCCGAGCGGCAAGCGCGAAACGGCGACAAGCTCCTCTCCGGGCAGCTCACATTCGAGACGGCGCGTGGCGACGTAGGCAATCATCGCAGCGTTGTCGGTACAGAGACTCATCGGTGGAAACACCACCTCGAATCCCCCCTCCTCGGTCTCGCTGGTCATGAGCTCGCGCAGGCGGCTGTTGGCCGCCACGCCTCCGGCAACGGCAATGCGCGGCACCTGCAGGCGCTCGGCCAAGGTAACGGCCCGTCTTACCAGGACCTCGACGATCGCCTCCTGAAACGAGGCACATATGTCGGGCAGGCTACCGTTGTTGTCGTCGCGGCGCAGATAGTCCCACAGTGCCGTCTTGAGGCCCGAGAAGCTGAAGGCCAGGGGGTCCCTCTTCACCCGACCACGCGGGAAGCGTATGGCACCGCGATCCCCGCCCCGCGCGGTCTCGTCGATCAGGCGTCCGCCCGGGTAGCCGAGCCCGAGCATCTTGGCCCCCTTGTCGAATGCCTCGCCGGCAGAGTCTTCGCAGGTCGCGGCCACCTCGGCGTACTCGCCGATATCACTCACCAGATAGACGGCGGTGTGTCCGCCGGAGACGACCATCGACAAGAACGGCATCTCGAGGTTCCCGTTGACGAGAGGAGAAAGAGCGTGGCCCTCGAGGTGGTTTACCCCGACGAGCGGCAAGCCGGTGCGCAGCGCCAGGCCCTGGGCCGCCGAGACGCCGACCAGCAGCGAGCCAATCAATCCCGGCCCGCGGGTAACGGCAATGGCGTCGAGGTCGGAGACGGCCACTTCTGCTTCGCCGAGGGCCCGACGAATGACCCGCTGGATGGTCTCCAGATGACGGCGTGCCGCCAGCTCCGGGACCACGCCGCCGTAATCGGCATGAATCTCGTCCTGCGAGGCAACGGCATTGGACAGCACGCGGCCGTCCCCCGTGACCGCGGCAGCGGTATCGTCGCAGGAAGTCTCGATAGCCAGAACGAGCACGCTCAGTGCCCTCTCAGCGGATTGGTGTTCACCGCAAGCGAAGCCCGTAGGCCTTCCAGCTCACCCAGCACGTAGGCATCGCGCGGCAGGTATTGTCGCGCACGCTGCGCGAACACCCTGCCCTGCTCGTAGCGCCCTTGACGATGATAGAGGTGGGCCAGGTAGAGGTAGGCGAACCCGTTGCGCCCATCCATACCGATGGCGCGCTCCAGCAGATCGAGCGCCTGCTCGGGCTGGCCCCGCTCGAGTAGGTCTCGCGCCTCGGCGGTCATACGTAGGGCAGCGACGGCCGCCGGGTTGGCCTTGCCCGCGCCGCCGCGCAGGGCGCTATCTCCGGCGGCAATGCGTAAATCCAACACCCGCGAGGTATGCGCGAATGCCTCCCAGTTCCTGACCCGTATCGGCGTAACCGCAGGCTCGGCCTCGCGCCCGGGCATGTCTACCGCCGGCGGGCTCGGCAGCTTCGTGCCCACCCCCGGCGTCGGCCTCACAGGGCGCCCGGTCTGTCCGCAAGCCGCAACGAACAGCGCGCAGGCACAGGCTAACACGACGGCCCTCCCGATTGGTGGAATGCGCCTGCGGTTCAAAACGCACCGTGCAGCGGACAGTTCGTGCGTGGCTCTTCGCCCACCAGGAAGGCCTCACGGACAACATCGCTACAGCCGACCACCGCGCGACCGCCGGAATTCTTGTCCACATCGAGCAACACGATGCCTTCCGGCACGTCGAAACTGGTGTGCGGATGGTCGGCCAGCGCCCGGCGCATGAAATCGGTCCAGATCGGTAGAGCCGCCTCCGAGCCGGCCAGCCCCATGCTGGCCGAGCGGTCGAAGCCGACCCACACCACCGCCAGCAGATCGGGCGTATAGCCGGCGAACCACGCATCCTTGTAATCGTTGGAGGTACCGGTCTTACCGGCGGCCGGATGCTTGAACCCTTTGCGGCGGGCAACGGCGCCGGTGCCGCGCTCCATCACTCCTGCCAGAAGATGGGTTATCAGGTAGGCATCGGTGGACGGGATCACCTTCTTCATCTCCACCCGGTGCCCTTCGACCATGGCGTTCTTGCGGTCAACCACCTTCTTCACCGAAAGCGGGGAGGCAGCCAGACCGCCATTGGCCATCACCCCGAACACCTTGGCCAGATCGAAAGGAGGCACCGCCCAGCCGCCCAGCACGATGGCTGGAAAGGCCAGCATCTTCTCATCCATACCGAGACGGACTGCCAGGTCGCGAATCGGTCTTATGCCGACGTCGCGCGCAATGCGCGCGGTGGCAGAGTTGAGCGAATGCTCGATCGCCTCGCGCACGGTCACCTCGCCATAGAAGCGGTCCTCGTAATTGGACGGTGACCACACCTTGCCCTCGTACTTCCAGACGATCCTCTCATCGATGACCTTGGTCGTGGGCAGGTAGTGCACGTTGCCGACCTGCTCGCTGCCGAGAGCAGCCAGCATCACTATGGGTTTGAAGGTCGAGCCCGGCTGGCGGCGGCTCTCTATGACACGGTTGAACTGGCTCTCCCCGTAGTCGCGACCGCCGACCATGGCGCGGATCTCACCTGTCCTCGGGTTGAGAGCCACAAGTGCTGCTTGCAAGGTCTGGCCGCCCGAGGCCTCGACCGCCTCTCCGATGTCGGCTTCTATCTCCGCCAAGTTCTCGCTCACGACCTCTTCGGCGATCGCCTGCATCTCGCCATCGAGACTCGTGAAGATGCGGTAGCCCTCGCCGGTGAGCACTTCGCTCGGATAGCGTCCGAGCAGCTCGCCGCGCACGAAATCTACGAAGTAAGGCGCTTCGATCGCCTGCTGGGGAGACGGCGCGGCATCGAGCGGCGAGTTGAGCGCTGTCTCGTACTCGCCCACATCGATGTCGCCCTGCTCGTACATCAGCCCCAAGACGAGATCGCGCCGGCCGATTACCCGCTCGGGATGCCGGTGCGGGCAGTAGTAATTGGGCGCACGTATGGCGCCTGCCAGGGCGGCAACCTGGCCGAGGCTCAATTCGGTAGGCTCTCTCCCGAAGTAGAAACGCGAGGCCTCCCACACGCCGTGGATGGCCGTGCTGCCCTTCTGGCCCAGATAGATCTCGTTCAGGTAATTCTCGAGGATCTCCAGCTTGGAGAAACGCCGCTCGGCGACCATCGCCATGGCCGCTTCGCGCAGCTTGCGCGACATGCTGCGTTCGGGCGTGAGAAAGAAGTTCTTCATGAGCTGCTGGGTGAGCGTCGATCCACCCTGGCGCACCTCTCCCGAGCGGACATTGACGACCATGGCCCTGGCCAGGGCTCGCAGATCGACACCTTCGTGCTCGAAGAAGCGCTTGTCCTCCACCGCCAGCACCGCGCGCACCAGCGCCACCGGAACCTCGTCGAGGGTCATTTCGCGCCGCTCCTCGGGCTCGTCGGTATGCACCCCACCTATCTGGCCCGGCTCGAGAAAGAAGTGGTAGATTTCATGACCGTCGCCGGCCTCGACAATTCGCGCGACTCTCGCCAGGCCGTCCAGCTCCATGCGAAGCAGACGTCCGCGCTCGCGCGTGGACGGATACTCGAAGCTATTCAGATATATCTCGAAGACGGCAGGCTCGCGGGTGAGCCGGTACTCGCCGCGGCGGGCGGGTTCGGCGCGCACGGCGCGGTAACCGAGCCGTGCCAATCGGCGCCGGAAGGATTCCGAACCGACCCTCAAGCCCGGGTAAACGGGATATGCGTCCGAGTAGATCTTGGAGGGGAAATCCCAACGTCGGCCGTTGAACTTCTCGGTAAGAGTGCGCTCTATCTCTCCGAACTCGAGCCACGCCGCCAACGCCGAGGCGGCCAGCAGCGGGGGCACCAGCAGCAAGGACACCGACAGCAGGCCACGAACCAGAGACGCCTTACGTCCCCGTTTCCGCCTCTTCGGCGTCGTCATCAGCCTCGCGCGGGCTTTATGACCCGGAAGAGCGTCTGGCTCCCTCGGCGCACCAGTACCAAGACGCTCTCTTCTTCCCCGAACACGGAGAGCCGCTCGCGGAAGTGATCGGCGCTCTCGACCGAACGATTACCGACCATCTCTATCACATCGCCGGGATGCAGCCCCGCCTCATCGGCGGGCGAGCCGGTCTCCACCGAGGTGACGACAACTCCGGAAGCCCCTTCCTCGAGTCCGAGCTGCTCGATGAGCTCGGCGGTGAGATCCTGCACGGACAACCCGAGCGCTCCTGCCTTGACGGTTCGTGCCTCGCCCGCTCCGTCCCTGAGTTTACCAACCGTCACGTCGATACTCTGGCGCTTGCCTGCACGTATGAGCACGACTTTCACTTGCTTGCCCACCGGTGTCGCCGCGACTATGGTCGGCAGGTCACCCGACTCAGGCACCTCGACACTGTCGAACTCCACGATCACGTCGCCGACCATGATCTCGGCATCCGCAGCCGGACTGTCGGCAAACACCTCGGCGACCAGCGCCCCGCTCGCGGCGGGTAGATCGAGCGAGGCGGCGATGTCGTCATCGACCGGCTGGATCTTCACGCCAAACCAACCACGTGTGACGTGACCGTCGGCCTTCAGTTGCGGCACGATCTGCCGGGCCATGTTTATCGGAATGGCGAACCCTATACCGATGTTGCCGCCGCTGCTCGAGAAGATGGCCGTGTTGATACCCACGACCTGGCCGGCCAGGTTCACCAAGGGGCCACCCGAATTGCCGGGGTTTATCGCGGCGTCCGTCTGTATGAAGTCGTCGTAGGGATTGCGCCGGTTGATCTGCCGGCCCTTGGCCGAAACGATGCCGGCGGTCACGGTATTGTCGAGTCCGAACGGGTTTCCAATCGTCAATACCCATTCCCCTACGGCCAGATTGCTCGAGTCGCCGAGCGAGATCGGCTCGAGGCCCTCGACGGCGTCGATCTTGATGACGGCCAGGTCGGTCTTTGCATCGGACCCGATGAGCTCTGCCTCGTGCTCTTCCCCATCGGCGAGCTTGACGACGATCTTGCTGGCGTCCTCCACCACGTGGTGGTTGGTAATGATGTACCCCTCTCCATCGAAGATGAAGCCGGAGCCCAAGCTGCGACGTGGACCGCGGAAATAGAATTCGAAGGGATCGACGAAGCCGTGGCGCCTGGTCAGGCGGCTTGCCTCATCGGATTGCGTGGAGATATTGACCACCGAGGGTTTCAGCCGCTCGACGAGCTTGGTGAAGTCGGGCAGGCCGAGCTCGTTCGTGCGCGACGCCCCCCCGGCCGACGCGGTCACCGGCAACAGAACGGGCTCCCCCGGTGCTGTAGCCACCGAGACGCTCTCGCGCCCCAGTAACATCGTCAATGCGACACCGATGAGTGCCCCACACAGCAACACTGTAACCAGAACGGGTCGGCTGAGATTCATTCGTTTTCCTCTGCACCCTGCCCTTGCGTGCGTGTCTCTCTGACGTAACGCATGCGCAGATCGTAAAGCACGTCCTCGAGCAGACGCTCCTCGTCTTCGGCGAGATTCCCGGCCGTTTTCTCGGCCAGCATGCTGAGAATGTCGATCATGGCCGCCGCCTCGGGAAAATTCTTCGCAACCTCGCCTGTGGCACGGTCGGGCATCGCCCCGAGTAACGTGAGCGCCTGCGTGGCCAGTCCGACGATGAAGCCGGAGAAGCTTAGCTCGCCCTTGTTCGCACCGGCAGTCGAATCCGAGGCCGCGCCCCCGGCGACGGTTTCCGCTCCGGCCTGCGGTTCGGCTTCGGCCCCGATCGCGCTATCGGCGGCAGCCGCAGTCGCAGCGTCAGCGGCCTGACCGGAAGCAGCGGTCGAACCGCCCCCCCCGTCGGCGCCGGCGCCAGCGTCGCTCGCCGCCGCCTCGCCGCCCCCGGCGGCCTCGTCCGCGCCGGCCTCTTCGCCGTCAGCACGCGGGTTGCCTTCGGCGTCGAAACGACGCTTGTCCTCGACCTTGAAACCTTTCTCTGTCTCTTCCTCTTCCCTGGACATCTTCCATCGCCTCCCCGGACGACTTGCCGCGCCGGGCCATGCGCGGCCGTATCCGCAAAGTAGTAGCAGAAACCGGCCTGCGCTTCACACCGCGCGAGCCGGGAAAGAGGCGCAAATTGACTTGAGGAAACCAGATTTCTATAGTCCGCTGAGCCACAGTGAAGCGCCCTCGGCACGGCTACTGTCCGCCATGCCTCTGCCCAATCAAGTCGCCGCCAATACCCTCGAGCTCATCGGCAATACGCCCGTGGTGGAATTCGTACGCGTGGTGCCGGAGGGCGCAGCCCGCGTACTCGGCAAGCTCGAGTCCATGAATCCGGGCGGAAGCGTCAAGGACCGCATCTGCTTGGCCATGATAGAGGCCGCGGAGAAGGACGGCCTGCTCGGGCCCGGCGGCACCATCGTCGAGCCGACCAGCGGCAACACCGGAATCGGCCTGGCCACGGTGGCCGCCTCGCGCGGCTACCGCGTGATCTTGACGATGCCGGAGACCATGAGCGAGGAGCGGCGGAGCGTTTTGCGCGCCTACGGCGCCGAGATCATCCTCACCGAGGACACCATGGGCATGCACGGGGCGATCCGCCGCGCCGAGGAGATCCTCGCCGAGAACCCCGGCTACTTCATGCCCCAGCAGTTCGCCAATCCCGCCAATCCCGAGATGCACCGGCGCACGACTGCTCCCGAGATTCTCGCCCAGTGCCCGGAGCTCGACGCTTTCGTGGCCGGGGTCGGAACCGGCGGAACGATCACGGGGGTTGGCTCGGTACTGAAGAAGGAGCGCCCCGGCGTCGAGATCGTCGCCGTCGAGCCTGCCACCTCAGCGGTGCTCTCGGGCCACGAGCCCGGCTTCCACCGCATCCAGGGAATCGGCGCCGGCTTCGTACCCGACAACCTCGATCCCGGCTTGATCGACCGCATCATTACCGTAAGCGACCAGGAAGCCGCGCTCCTGACCCGGCGCCTGGCCGCCGAGGAGGCCATCATGGTCGGCATCTCGGGCGGTGCTGCCGCTGCCGCCGCCCTACGAGTGGCCGCCGAGCTCGGAGCCGGGGCAACCGTCCTGTGCATGCTGTGCGACACCGGCGAGCGCTATCTTACGACCGATCTGTTCGGTAGCTGCGGAGGCCTCTAGCAGCCATGGGCCACCCGTTGGACGCAACACTCGAGGGCAAGCTGGCCCGGCTCCAGGACATGTTGCGCGAGATGGGATCGATGGTCGTGGCGTTCTCGGGCGGAGTAGACTCGACGCTGTTGTTGCGTATCGTCAGCGCGACGCCTGGGCTTCGTTACCTGGCGGTGACGACCGACTCGCCGACCAATACCAGCGAGGAAGTCGAGGAGGCGCGCCGCTTTGCGCAAAGCTTCGCCGCGCCCCACCGAGTCATTGCGGTAAACGAGCTCGATACACCCGGCTACGCGGCCAACCCCGACAACCGATGCTACCTGTGCAAGCAGACCCTGTACCCGCTATGCCGGCGCGAGGCTGCGCGAGAAGGTTTCGAGTACGTGGTGGACGGCACCAACAGCGACGACCTCGGCGACTACAGGCCCGGGCTGACCGCGGCGGCCGAGCTCGATGTGCGCCACCCCCTGGCCGAGGCCGGCCTTGCAAAAGCTGAGGTCCGCAGCCTTTCGCGCCACTACGGACTGGAAACGGCGGACAGACCCGCGTCTCCGTGTCTGTCTTCGAGGTTTCCCTACGGGACCGAGATCACAAGCGAGCGCCTCGGCCAGGTCGCGAGCGCCGAAGCGTTCATGAGAAGCCTTGGCTTCGTCGAACTTCGCGTGCGCCATCTGGGCGGCGACGCGCGAGTCGAGGTGGCCACGGGCGAGCTGGCGCGCCTGCACGAAGCGGCCGTCGCGGAGGCCGTAAAGCGGGGCCTCCTCGACATGGGCTTCGCCGAGGTCGAGCTCTCAGAGAAGCCGCTTCGCTCGGGAAGCCTGAACGACGATCTGCCGGCGCGCGGAGCCTCGCCTCACAGCGCCGCCGGCGGAGACTGAACAGGCCGGCAAAGGGCGGCTGTCAGCTCTTTCCCCACCGCTGCAGGAAATCACGCCGGCTAGCCTGCAAGCAGGAGACGCACCAGTTCGAGGTCGGCTGGCTCGGTTACCTTGAGGTTGCGCCCTTCGGACGCCACCAGCGCGACCGCATGGCCGTGGCGCTCGACCAAAGCCGCGTCGTCGGTGGCCTGCATACCGTGCGCGCGAGCGCTGGCGTGGGCGGCGCGGAGCACCTCGGCGTCGAAAACCTGCGGTGTCTCGACCAGCCATAGCCTGGATCGCTCCAGCGCACGGCTGCCTCCCCGATCGGTGTCCTCGCGAATGCTGTCCACCGGCCGCGAGGCCGCGATAGCCGCCCCGCCACGCGACGCCTCGGCCACCACGGCACTGACGGTGGCGGCAGAAACCAGAGGCCTGGCGGCATCGTGTATGCAAACGAGATCGGGTTTGGAAGCAAGGGTGTCGAGACCGATGTAAACAGACTCCTGCCGCGTTCGGCCACCGGCAACGACGGTAAGGGCGGATAGCCCCGGAGGTTCACGTTCGAGCGCCTCGGTGAAGGCCTCTAGACTGCCGGCCGGAGCCAGCACGACGGTCTCTCGAAACTCGCAGGCGGCGGCCAAACGCCTCAGCGTGTGCCCGACCAGGGGGATGCCCGCCACATCGGCCAGCGCCTTGGGAACGTCCGAGCCAAGCCGCCGCCCACTGCCTGCCGCAGGTACGATGAGTGCGATGCTCGAGGCGTCGGTCCGCTCGTTTTCAAGCGTCATGGATCGGGCGGTTGGCCGGCCCCTATCAAGGGGCCATCAGAAGTTCGGTCCGGATCAGTGGCCGAAGATGGTCTTCAGCTCCTCCATTATCTTCTCTTCGGTGTTGGACTTGGCTATGGCCAGCTCCTTTACGAGAAGATTGCGAGCCGTATCGAGCATCTTGCGCTCGCCGAAGGACAACTCCTTGTCACCTTTGAGCATGAAAAGGTCGCGGAGAACCGAGGCTATCTCGAGTACCGACCCAGTCTTGATCTTCTCCGTGTACTCGCGGTAGCGGCGATTCCAGGTCGCTTGATCGACCTCCACACGCTTCTCACGCAAAACCTTGTAGACCTTCGTGACCATGTCCTTGCCGATTATGCGCCGCAGCCCCACCGACTTGGCCTTGGCAGTGGGGATCATGATCTTCAAGTCGGAATCGACGATGCGCAACGTGTAGAACTTGGCATCGGCGCCGGATATCTTGCGCATGTCGACATCTTCGATAACACCGACGCCGTGGGCGGGATAAACCACCTTCTCGCCTATCTTAAACTCCTTCAACGGGACCTCTCTTGGCTAGGGGGGGCAGAAAAAGCGCGTCGGTAATGTTACCAAACTCCCACTTGCACGTCAAGAAAAAACCTTGATTTGAAGCGTATTTACGCCTCGGATCGTCAGTACGGAAGATGCCACGCGCAAAGGTCAGGCACGCTGGCCGTCTCGCGTGCGAGGCGTAGTCTCCCATGCGGGCCAGCACAGCCCATGCACAGGCGCCTCGGTCCGAAGTCAGGGGCCGGCGCCGGTGTGGCCCGCTCACTACCCTTCCGGCCCCCCGGGCCGGCGGACAGCTACCAGCGCAGCAGAGCGGCCCCCCAGGTGAAGCCGGCGCCGAAGGCCGCCAGGCAGACCAGATCGCCGGTCTTGATGCGCCCGGCCGCAAGCGTCTCGGTGAGCAGGATCGGAATCGTGGCCGCGGTGGTGTTGCCACAGCGCTCGATATTGTTCGCCATGCGATCCTCGCCGATGTTCAGCCCCATGCCCACCAGCTGGTTGATCCGCAGGTTGGCCTGGTGAGGCAGGAACATGTCGATGTCGTCCGCCTGATGCCCCGTTTGTTCGAGCACCTCGTTCACGGCCTCGGTCATGCGGGTCACCGCGTGACGGAAAACGAACTTGCCCTCCATCTGCGGCCATATGAAGATGTCCTCCGGGACCTGCTCGGAGCGCACGCGCGGCTTCCAGCGACTGCCGGGACCGAGCGTGCAGAGCTTTTCCGCGTAGGCGCCCTGCGCGCACAGGTTCATGGCCACGATGCCACGCTCGCCGTCGGGCGAAGGCCCGACAACGACGGCGCCCGCACCGTCTCCGAAAAGAACGGTGACGTGGCGGCTGCGGTCGGCGAACTCGATGCCGCTCGAGTGAACCTCGCTACCGACCACGAGCACGTGACGGGCACCGCCGGTACGGACGTAGCTGTCGGCCAGCGCCAGGCTGTAGAGAAACCCCGAGCACTGGTTGTGGACGTCGAAGGCCATGGTTCCGGGGATGCCGAGGCGCTCCTGCAAGAGCGACGAGTTGCCGGGAAAATCTACGTCCTGGCTGAGCGTCGCACAGATCACCATGTCCAGATCACCGGCCTCGATACCGGCCTGCTCCAGGGCCTGCCTGGCGGCCTTCTCTGCCAGCGGGACGCTCCCTTCGTGATTGTCCACGTAACGGCGCTCGTGGATTCCGCTGCGCTTCTCTATCCATTCGTGGTTGGTGTCCATCACCCCGGCAAGGTCGTCGTTGGTCACCACCCTGTCGGGCAGGCACGCCCCGGCACCCAGAATCGTAGTTCTTCGTGGCAAGGTCATGATGCAATCCTCATCACCGCACCGGCCCAGGTGGCTCCCGCGCCGGCAGTCAACATGGCCACCGTACTCGCGCCATCGAGCCGTCCTTGCCCCCTGGCACGCGCCAGCAACATCGGCAAGGTCGCCCCGCCGGTGTAAAGAAAATCGGGCGTCAACACCGTGCCGGCGGCAGCGCCCAGCGCAGCGGCCAGTTCCTCTTCGACCTCGGGCAGCAGATGGGCAATCAGCGTCGCGTCAACTCCCGCCAAGCCCGCCACATCGAGAACCTCGGCGAACACCTCGGGCACCCGTGACGTGGCAGTCTCGCGCATGGCGACAAAATCAACGTGCGGGAAATGCGCCCCGGCCACGATGTCTTCTCTCGTGATCCGCGCACCCGCGATCATGTCATCACCCGGCCCGCGGCGGCTCGCGGCGCACTCGCACCAGTAGTCGCGGTGCCTGGTGCCGTCGGTATGAAACACCGCGGCCAGAACGTCGTCGGCCTCACCGCCGGCCTCTATGGGCGCCACGGCCGCACCGTCTCCCATCAGGGCCGCCAGCTCGTAGCGC
>PIVZ01000581.1 GCA_003354045.1 bacterium | reverse complement strand
GCGGCGCCGCCTGTGCGCGACCGCCAAGTCCCTCTTGCCCAAGCAGCTACTGAACTCGGCGGCCGGCCGGCTCATAGGTTCGCAATGGTTTGCCCGCCGGTTCGTGGTCGAGGGTCGCCTGCTACCGCCCACTGGCGCCGTGTGAGTTGACCTGGCGCCGCCATCCACCGTCGGGCAAGCCGAAACACACCGCACACCTCACCATCGGCCGTGACAGGACGAAGAAGCCTATTCGTTTCTTCAGGCAGCGTGCGCACGGGGTGATCGATCCAACATGTGATCGATCACCTCACGTGTATAGTCGGCGAGCGCGACCACTTCTCCGTGCGGATAGATCTCCTCGCCAAACTCCATACGCACTTGCGATCGCCGTCTCAGCCGCAGCAAAGACCCCTTGGGCAACGCATCGAACGTGCCGCTTATCGCAAGCGGCACGATGGGAAGAGTATTCTCTTTGGCGATCGCGAACGCCCCTTTCTTGAACTCGCCCAGGCTCCCGCTACGACTGCGCGTCCCCTCGGCAAAGAAGACGAGATTAGACTCAGGCCACAGCTCCATACCGCGCCGTATCGCCATCATCGCCTGCTCGTGATCCTTCCTGTCGACCACGATCTGACCTCCGGCCCCCACCGCCGGGCCGAGCGCCGGATAGGCCAGCACGTCTTTCTTGGCAACGAAGCGGCCGCAGTCGAGAGTGGCCACGACGAGCAGAATGTCCAGCGTGCTTTGGTGGTTGGCCACTATCACGTGCGGCCGCGTCCAGTCGATGCGGTCCAGCCCCTCCACCTCGATCGACACCTCGGCGCGCTCGAGAATCCAGCGCGCCCAGAAACGACGCGCCACACGCCATAGGTAACGCCCCTTGGTGCGCTCGCTCCAGAGTTCCTGTTTACTTTCTAAAACACGGGCCGCGCGAAATCCGACCCTGAGGGTGCAAGCGAAGGCCCCCAGCATGATGCGCGTGTTGCGCGCCGCCAGGGGGAGGTTCGCGACGAACCTCCACAGTGTCCATACGGGAAACTTGAGGTAGTCGAGAAGCATCTTCACATTCAGCCTAGAAGATACTGCGGATGGAGGAAAGAGCCCGGCTGTTCGCTTTCGCCGCACCGCGTCGAAGCGGGAATATCGCCGCATTGCCCGCAGTTCACCGAGATCTACCGCCTGCCCCCGCCACACCCCCAAGTTGCCCGGATAGCAAAGCAGCCGCAGCGTATGCCACCAGGGCCACGACCGCGGCCAGACCGAACCCATGGCTCATCGCAATGGCCATGGCGAGCGGCGCTGCCAACACCGAGGCGAAGCCGTTGACCCCCCAGGCCCAAGGCACCAGGGCGGGGGCGGCCTCGTGCAGGCGGCCGAGGCCTACCGGCATGGGGAACCCCATCAGGAAGGCCAGAGGGCCAACCGCGGCCACCGCCACACAGGCCCGCGCCGGCAACGGCAGACCGCCCGTAGCGGCCACCACCGTGTCCAGCACCGCCAGGGTCACGGCAGCAACCGCGAGCAAGATCGCCATCAGCCAGGCGGTAGGCACATATCGCCGTTCGCCAAGGCCGTGGACGGTCGCACTTCCGATGCCGGAGAGTAGCAGGAATGCCGTCACCGTGACGGCAGCGGCCAAAACCGGATCGCCTATCAGGTGAGTGAGCCGCGAAAGCATCACCATCTCCAGCAGCATGTAGCCAAGGCCGATGGCGCCGAAGTACGCGGCCGCGGCCCCCTTGCCTGGCGCTGTCCGCACATCTCGGAGCAGCAGCAACGGAACGATGGTCAGTACGGCTGAGAGCCCCGCGATGATCGCCGTGGTCACGAGCACGAACAGGTAGGCTAGCTCGGCGCGCGTGAGCCACAGCTCGCCGAAGGCTTCGCGTAAGGCACCGATGGAACCCAGCCTGCCGAAGTCGAGGAAGAACGGCCGATCGTCCGTCGGTGGTCGTATGTCGAAGATCCAGCGCTCGACGAAGACGTCTGCTTCCTGCGAGAAGAGCTCATTGGCTCCGTGGTGATACCAGTCCACTTCACCATCATGGATTTCTTCGCTGGGGCCTGGAAGTCGGTCGGGGCGGTTTAGCTCATCGGCGCGCACACCGGTAAACCAAACGGGCGTGAGACGGCGTTCGGACACGACGGTACGGATTCGCTCTATGTCGAGAGGCGAGAACGGCGTGCGTCGCACGAGCGTGCACACTGCGAGATAGTCGCGCACGATGGCAACGTGGTGGGCCGGCCGTGCCACTCCAAGACGGCCGAGCGCCGCCACCGCGGTCGCCAGTAGCTTCAAGTTGTCGCGCGGCGGGCTTTGTATGCCCCGGCATACAGACAGCAGGCCGCTGTCCGAGAGCGCACGAAGAGAGGCGGTAACGCCTTCCACGGTGACCAGGTGGTCCTCCGCCAAGCCGCCAATGCCACCGGATCCGGCAGCCGTGGACTCCAGCGTCACCATCTGGATGAGGTCGAAACGCTCGCCGGTGTGTTCGACGAAGTGTCTGGGATCGTCGCGGCTCACGGCGACCCCCGGCAATTCGAGGAACGCCCGGCCGTGCTCGCTCGCAGCCAGGAGCTCGAGCATCGCGCCGTCGGTCTGAACGATCCTCGTCGTCCGCGCACCGTGCCGGGCGGCAAGCCAAACATTCACGCCCCCGGCTTCTCCGAGCAGCAACACGCGGGGTAGTGGCTCGAGCAAAGCGTAGGCAGCGGCGGTCAGCGTGTGATCGAGCGCCGCCGCCTCGCCAACGTCATCGATGCGCAAGAGCGAAGCCGACCAGTGACCGTCGGCCACGATCACGTCGAGCCGTGGTGGCTCGGCCTCCACCGACAGAAACGGTAGGTCGTGAAAGCCCTCCCCTCTGTACAGCTCCACCTTCGAGCGGGCGCCGTAGCCGGAGGCCAGGCGAACAGCCGAGTCCTGCTTCTCCAGGCGCTCGACGTAGGCGCCATACTTGTACGGGTCCAGCCGAACCTGCGGCGGATGAAACGCAAAAGTGACGACCAGTGCCAATACCGCCGCGCCCACGGCCGCCCCTCGCATCGCCCGCCTCGGGCTCCGACAGGACAGAGCGCCAGGCACCGCGAGAGCGCCCGCGGCTGCAGGCAACCACGCCGGCGGAAGCAGCAGCATCGCAAGGGTCGCGAGGGCGGCGCCAACGGCACCGCCGGCCAGGTTGGCGGCATAGACGAAGGCAACGTTCTCGGCTGCAAGCATCAGCGTGAAGCCGAGAGCGGCAGCGCCGAGAAGAAAGGGGAGGCCGAGAATGCCCCAGTAGACGAGCCACGCGCCGGCCTGGTGGAGGAGTAGTCCGGGCACAAGGCAGCCCCCAACCGCCCCTTGTGGTCCGG
>PIVZ01000580.1 GCA_003354045.1 bacterium | reverse complement strand
CTCACGCGCGACGGCCTCGAAGCTCTCGGCACCGGCCCGCTTGAGCTTTCTCGCCTTGCGTGCCTCGCCGGGGTCGAGACCTTCGGCAAGCTGCCTGCGGGCGGCATCGCGCTTCTCACGGGCCGCCTTCAGGCCCACCTCCGGGTAGCCACCGAGCGAGAGCCGCTTCTCCTTGCCGCCGAAGCGATACTTCAGACGCCAGAGCCGACCACCGGCGGTTGTGACTTCGAGGTAGAGACCGAACCCGTCGAACAGACGGAAGGCCTTTTCCCGGGGTTTCGTGTTACGAACTGCTGCGTCAGTTAAGGGCATGGGGCATTCCTGGGGGCATGCGATTTATCCCATCGCGGGATGCCCCCAGAAATGCCCCCAGGCGGCTCGGATGTCAACGGACGGCTCTGCACAGGGGCGGACACGCAAACTGCGTAAATACGCGGAATTACGGACTTCGTTGGACGTCGGCGGACACACTCGGACTATAAGATGGTGGAGGCGGGGGGAATCGAACCCCCGTCCGAAAGCAGTACATAAGGACCTCTACATGCTTAGTGCGCGTTTACATCTCGCTCGCCGGAACTCCCACGCACGGGCTCCCGACGAGCCAGCCAGCTACCGTTTCGGGCCGATGCTCGCTGGCGAGGCTCCGGATCCCTATCCCGCTAAATGACGCCCTATCCTGAGGCGCGAGAAGACTCAGGTAGGACGCTCACGGCGTATTAGGCCGCGAGAGCGAACTCGTTATCGTTCGCAGTTGCGTTTAGTCCTGCCGGTATTTACGAGCCCAACAGAAACTCGGCATGCAATCCTTACTTCCTGACCTCCGTCGAACCCAAATCGCCCCCAAGCGAAAAGAGTTAGTCGTTGGCTGAAGTATAGGTCCGCCGCCCTGCGGCGACAAGCCCTATCTGGCCGGGCCGGCAGCGATGGACCCCCGATTGCTCAGGCCCGCATCAGACGTGGAGCTCGATGACGTCGCGGTCGCTTAGCACGTAGTCGCGGTTCACGCGCTGGCCTTCGAACTTGCCGTGGCCCCAGAGGCGGGCGAATTTGAGGCACTCGGCGAAGTCGTAATGTACCAGGTTGGCGAACGCGCTCAGCGTGCTCCCCTCGCGCAGCACGAAGGGCTTCGTCATATCGACCTCCTCGTGCGGGGGTTTGGCGTATACGCGCACGAGTCGCAGCATTCGGAACACCGTCTCTCGCAGCTCATCCGTGCTTTCTCCCGTGCCGCCCGACACCGCGCTGATGCCGAACCTCTCGCCATAGAGTTCCTCTAGTACCTCACGAGCCCCGGCGGCCTCCGCAAGATCGCTCTTCGTCCCAACCAACCGGCATTGCTTGAGGGCCACGCTGGCCACGGGATCGGTCTCGATCCCTTCACGCACCAGCTTGACCTTGCTGGCCTCGAGCGTGGCCAGCACCTCCTCCGTCTGTTCGAGCACGTTCGCCGAGGAGAGATCGACGACCAGGAGTGCGGCATCGGCGGTGCGTACGATGCTGGAGACCCAGGACTCGGTGTGCACGGCACAGACGGGAGGCAGGTCTACGAGCTGGAACGGCACGTCCTCGTAGCGCATCATCGCCGGCAGCGGCCGTTGCGTCGTATAGGGATAGGGGGCCACTTCTACCTCTACGCCGGTCAGGGTGGCGACCAGCTGCGACTTGCCGGCGTTGGGCGGGCCGACGATCACGATCTGCGCCGCGCCCTCCTTCTCCACGTGAACGGCGAATCCCTTGCGCTTGGACTGCCTGTTGACCTCGGTGTTGGCGCGCGCGATGCGGCTCTTGATGCCGGCCTGCAGCTTCTCCGTCCCCTTGTGCTTGGGGATCTTCGCGAGCATCAGCCGGAGCGCGGCGAGCTTCTCATCGGGCGTACTCGCCCGTTTGAATTGCTGCTCGGCCGCGCGGTACTCAGGCGTGAGATTGGCTGGCATCCAGGGCCTCCGTACCTCCCCCCAGTTTAGCCCCCGTGGATCGTCACACAATCCGCTACTGCAGCGAAACCCAAGCCAGTTGCCGGAAAAAGTCGCACCGGCGGGTCACCTTAGCCACCTCCGGGCGCACGGCCAGCTCGTCCTGGCACTCGAAAACCGCCATGGAGACGGCTCGAGGATTCGAGCCCCCTCCTCGTATGACTTGCTGCGCCATAAGCAGCTGTCACGGGTCTTTTTGGTCAGGCTCAACGTTTTCTGGTCCTTGGTCTCGGGCTCCGCAGCAAACAATTCTGCCCGCGATCGCCGTTCTCCTCATCTATGGGCTTGACGTAAGTCGCGGGGATTTGTAACAGTGGTGCGGCACATCGGAGCAGCACTATCGGCTGGTTCTTCCCGTGAGCGAAATTCCCCCTCCTCCTTATCCTGGATCCTATTGGATTCTCCCCGGCACATTGCTCGCCGGTGCATACCCAGGTGGGCACGACGAAGAGTCCACCAGGGAGCGATGCAAGGCTTTGCTCGATGCCGGCATCGAGTCGGTCATCAACGTGATGGAAGAGGAGGAGGTGCTCGAGCACGAGGCCGGCGAGCACTACCTGCCCTACGAGGACATGCTCGAAAGCCTCGGCGAGGAGCGCGACCTGATCGTCGAGATCGCCCGTTACGGAATCGAAGACGGCACGGCTCCGCCGGAACCGGAGATGGCGATGATCATCGACTCCATCGACGCGGAGATCGATGGGCGAGACAGCCCCACCTTTGTCCATTGCTCCGACGGCAACGGGCGCACGGGAATGGTGGTGGGCTGCTACCTTGCCCGTCACGGTATCGCCAACGGGAAAGAGGCGCTCGCGAAGATCAAGGAACTCAGAGCTCCCTTCCCGGAGCTGGCCGGGAAGCGATCCCCGGCCAACATGGTCGAAGAGAAGTTCGTGCTGCGCTGGAAAGAAGACCAGTAGTAGACATCCTCTGAACCTAGCCGAAGCAATTCTGACCACGCTCACCGCGGAACCCGACCGCGAGTGTCTGACTGGCCTGACTGTACCCCACGGCGGCGGCTCGCCGCAGGTCGCGTGGCGGCTCGACCGCGCGGCCGTGCTCGAAGCGGCCGCGCTTTGGAGCGATCGCTTTCGTGCGGCCGGCCTGTCGGCGGGAGACTACATCGCCCTCTCGCCTAGCCGCGGGCCTTCGATGGCAAGTCTTCACCTCGGCGCTTTGGCAAGCGGGCTTGCCGTCGTGCCGGTAAACACCGCGCTTACGCCCAATGAGACTTCCGCCCTGCTGGCCGCCGCGAAGCCCGGTCTCGTCGTAACCTCGGCGTCGTTTGCGGAGACGCACGAGAAAGCGGTGGCGGCACTGGACGCGCCCTGGTGGATCGAAGACGACGCGGTGCCGGCACAAGGGAG
>PIVZ01000056.1 GCA_003354045.1 bacterium | reverse complement strand
CCGTCGTCACCGTGTGCCGGCTGGACAGAATGACCGTCCACAGCCTACAGACGGGGGCCAAAAATGGAAACACGTTCTCTAATGTGATTATCTGCCCCGTCGTGTAGGTCCCGCGTAGGATCTGACGATCGATAGACCCACGCTCGGCGCCCATTGCACAGCGCGCCTGGCGGCGTCGAGGAGAACTCATGCAAGCCAAACGACTCAGCGGAAGAGTCGCCTTCGTAACGGGGGCGGGATCGGGCATCGGCTACTCGTGCGCGCAGCGCTTTGCCGACGAGGGAGCGGTGGTCGTCGGACTCGACGTCAACGAATGCGACGAATGGGAGGCAATCGAGAGCCAGTCGCCGGGCTCGCGTTTCGTCGTGGCGGATGTCTGCGACCTACCAGCCCAGGAAGCCCTCGTCGCCGAGACCGTCGATGCGCACGGGCGCCTCGACATAGTGGTCACAGCCGCAGGCGTGGCCGGCGGCGGCCCCGTACACGCGATCCCGATCGAGGAATGGGATCGGGTACAAAACATCAACCTCAGAGGTACTTTCTTGTCGGTGAGGGCGGCCCTGCCGCCGATGATGGAGCAGCACTCCGGTAGCGTCATCACCGTGGCCAGCGTGGAGGGCCTGGAGGGGACCGAGGGCGGCAGCACGTACAACGCCTCCAAGGGAGGGGTCGTGCTGCTTACCAAGAACATCGCCATGGACTACGGCCGGCTCGGCATCCGCGCCAACTCGATCTGCCCCGGATTCATAGAGACGCCTCTTTTCCACTCGGTCTTCAGCGACAAGGCATTCGACAAGTACCGCGAGCGTATACGCGATCAGCACAAGCTCGGGCGCTTCGGCAGGTCGGAGGAGCTGGCAGGCGCGGCATTCTTCCTCGCTTCCGACGACTCGTCCTTCGTTACCGGCCAGTGTCTGGTAGTGGACGGCGGCTTCACCGCCGGCCACCGCGTCGGCTTCACCGAGTTGATGGGACTCGAGTAGACGCACGCGTCGAACTAGAAAGCCGGCCCACGAAGCGAATCCGGGGACCGTGTCAGCACGCCGAGACTGCCGGCTCGGAGCGTTCCGTTGCTTCACGATTGTGACTCCAATAGGTGTAGCTCTGCTTATTCCCCTCCAGGCCGACGCGGCGAGGGTGCGATCAAGCGACTAATCCACGGAACAGGGGTACGACATGTTGAAGACGAGAATCACCGAGATGTTCGGGATCGACTACCCGGTCATTCAAGGCGGGTTGATGTGGATCGCACGCGCGGAGCTGTCCTCCGCAGTGTCGAACGCCGGCGGCATCGGTTTCATGACGGCGCTCACTTTCACGGAGGCCGACGCTCTGCGGGCCGAGATCCGTAAGTGCCGGGGCATGACGGACAAGCCGTTCGGCATCAATCTCACTTTCCTGCCCACGCTGCGCGCGGTCGATTATCCCGCTTACATCGATGTGTGCATCGAAGAAGGCGTCAAGTTCATCGAGACCGCGGGCCGCAGCCCCGAGCAGTACATGGAGCAGCTCAAGTCGGCCGGCATCAAGGTGATTCACAAATGCACCTCTGTCCGCCACGCACTGAAGGCGCAGAAGATCGGTTGTGACGCCGTCAGCATCGACGGCTTCGAGTGTGCCGGTCACCCGGGCGAGGACGACGTTACTTCCCTGATCCTGGTCCCGATTACCGCTGATGCCCTCGACATTCCGATCGTCGCCTCGGGCGGCTTCGGCGACGGCCGCGGCCTGGTCGGCGCGCTCGGACTGGGCGCCGACGGCATCAACATGGGCACCCGCTTTGTGGCCACCAAGGAGGCGCCGGTTCACGACGGGTTGAAGCAGGCATTGGTGGGTGCGGACGAGCGTAGCACCCGCTTGGTCATGCGATCGCTGCGCAATACGGAGAGGGTGCTGCACAACGAGGTCGTCGACAAGGTCCTCGAGATCGAGGCGCAGGAGGGCGATACCAAGATCGAGGACATCGCGCCGTACGTCTCCGGGCAGCTCGCCAGAGCAGTCTTCGAAGAGGGCGACGTCGAGAAAGGCGTGTTCTCGGCCGGGCAGGTGATGGGCCTCATCCATGACGTACCGACGGTGAAGGAGCTGATCGACCGCATTGTCAGCGACGCCACCGACATCATCCGCAACAAGCTGGCCAACGCCGTAGGCTAGAGTCGTAGCGGGAGAGCCCAGCGCACCATGAACGCGGCTGTCTTACGGCTCACGGTCGCGCTTGCGGCGCTCGCTCTGAGCGTTGGCGCATGCACCGGTGGCTCCGAGAAGACCTGGCCGGCCCGTCACGTCGTCGTCATCTCCATGGACACGACACGCGCGGATCACTTCGGCTTCATGGGCAATGAGCTCGTCAAGACGCCGAATCTCGATGCGCTGGCGAAAGAATCTGTCGTTTTCACGGACTACATGACGGTGGTCCCGACGACGCTCGCATCTCACACGTCTCTTTTCACCGGTAAGTACCCGCATAACCACGGCACGCCGCGTAACGGTTTCATGGTACACCGTGCGAACGAGATGCTCGCCGAAATATTGAAGCGTGAAGGCTTTCACACCGCCGGTTTCATAGGTTCATTCGCGCTCGACAGCCGTTTCGACTTCGCCCAGGGATTCGATCATTACGACGAGACCTTCGATGTCTTTGTTGGCGACGGCGACGCCGACCAGAACCAACGTTCCGCTGCCGATGTAACCGATGCAGTGGCTCGTTACCTCGACAAACTCGGCGTCCCGGAGCGCGCGTTCCTGTTTGTTCACTACTTCGATCCGCACCGCCCGTACGCAGCACCGCCGCCGTTCGACAAGGCCTACGATCCGCAGGGCCGAGCAGACCTCCCCACCCTGCGTCAGATAGAGGATTCCACTCCCGACGTGCTCGCGCGCGCGAGCCGATTCGCCCGGCGTCACGCAGCGCAATATGCCTCGGAGATCTCCTACATGGATCATCACATAGGCCGCCTACTCGAGGATCTCGACGCGCGCGGCATCCTCGATGATGCGGTGGTGGTGGTCACCAGCGACCACGGCGAGAATTTCTGGGAACACCATAGCACCTTCGATCACGGCTATACGCTCTACCAAACGACGACGCGCGCCGTGTGTATGATGCGCCTTCCTGATGGCAGGCTCGGCGGAACTCCGGTAGAGCAGCTAGTGGCCAGCATCGACGTCCTGCCTACCTTGCTGGGGTTCCTCGACCTGCCGGTCCCGAGCGACATCGACGGCAGGGCCTTTCCGCTTGCCAACCCCGAGGCGCCGTTTCCACCGCTGGCCCGCTACGGCCAGGCCACGAAGCCCGGGCCGCGGGTCGAGACGGACCCGCGCTGGCCGAACATGCGCAAGTCGAGGTCAGTGCGCGACGGCCGTTTCAAGTTCATAGAGACCCCCTACGAGGCAACCAGGGAACTCTACGATGTCGTGGCCGACCCGACCGAACAGAGCAACCTGCTCGATGATCCCACGCCTGAGGTAAACGCCCTGGCCGAACGGCTTCGTCCCAAGCTGCGGGCATGGGCGGCCTCGGCCCGGCCATTGCCGCTACGGTTCGAGCAACAGCAAGCCGACGAAACGGCCGAGCGGCTACGAAGCCTCGGGTACCTGCAGTAGTCGACCGCGGCCGGTCAAACGGCGTCCGCCTACCGCCATGACGCTCCGTATCAAATCGCTCAGGGCGACACTTCGTTTCTCAAAAACAAGAACGCTAGGCCTGGACTTTTGCCGCTTGTAGGAAGTCTCGACTATGTAAAGGATTCGCGGGCCGCGTAGCAACCTGGAGGAGCTGCGGCGTATACGCCTGCCCCCGTATTTCCCCCCTGCGACCTCATGTACCGGGGAGAACAGTCGCAGCGGGAAATTGGCACGGCAAGTGCAGCTTCCGGCCGCTTGACGGGTGGTCATTTGCCGGCCGGCGCTGCGTGCGTCTCCCTTGGCCGGACCTTCAGTACACGGCCGCCCCCACGGGGGAGTTGGTGTCAGCGACACTTGCCAGACTTTCAGAGGCCACCAATCGCAGGCTCGGTTTCGTTTTCTTGTTCGGCGTGTTCCTGCTCGCCGCTGCGCCCGGTATCGCCTCGGGCATGGGCATGTGCTGGTTCCCGCCCTGTGATGACGACGGCGGCGGCGACCCAGCCCCGATCGAATCGAAGGTCGTAGCCCAGATCGGCCGCTTTCAGTCCCCCTCGCGCATAGCCCTCTCCGAAGCCGGCAACCTCTACGTCGCCGACACGGCGGCGGGGATAGTCGCCGCCTACGACAGCACAGGCGTGCGTATCGCCACCCTGTCGGAGCCGGCCGAGCCGCTCGGTCTGGCGGTGTGGGAAACGGTCGGCGATTCCTCAACGACGACCTACGTTTGGGTTGGAGACGAGGGTGACGGCTCGGTACGCATCTACGAGAACGGCCAGCCCATAGGATATCTCGGCAACGGCTCCGGTGAATTCGGCAAGCCCAACGCCATCGCTGCCACCGCCGATAGAGTCTACGTAGTCGATAGCAACGCTCACCGGGTAACGGTCTACGACCACTATGGGAGCAATGTCGGCGCTTTCGGCTCACAAGGGTCCGGTAACGACCAGTTCCTTTTCCCGACCGATATCGCCATCAACGAGAGCAGCTCCGAAGTCTACGTCACCGACTTCGGCAACCAGCGCATTGCCGTCTTCGACCTCGATGGCAACTGGCTACACCATATCCAATCTCCCCTGAACGACGCCGGTCACCCATTCATCAATCAACCGGCCGGATTGGGTATCTGTAGTAGCGGCCATCTTTATATAGTCGATGCCGGTCTCGCCGCTGTCGTGGTAACGGACGGCACCGGTACTCTCATCGAATCATTCGGCTACCAGAACAGTAGCTACTGGACCGGTGAGCTCGACGTCCCGGTCGACGCGGCCTCTGATGGTATGCGCGTCTATGTGACCTCGAGCAGGGAAGGGAAGGTCAACGTATTCGAGCTCGCCACTGCCATCACATGCGGCGATGGGGAGAAGGCGAGCACCGAGGAGTGCGATGACGGCAATACCGCCAACGGAGACTGCTGCGCTTCGACCTGCGAGTTCGAAACCACTGGTTCGGTCTGCAACGACACCGACGCATGCACCGCTCCCGACACCTGCGACGGTGCAGGCGTGTGTACGGGCGGCGCAGCCGTGGACTGCGACGACGGTGACCCGTGCACCGACGACCTCTGCTTCGCAGGCACCGGGTGCATAAACGCGAACAACACCCCGCCGTGTGACTACTCCAGCGGCTGCGCCACGGTTGACACTTGTGCGGCCAACGCACCGCTCGGAGATTTCATCGCATACAAGGCCTCGCTCGCAGAAGGCGGCGACGATTTCGGCCGCTTCGGCCCAGTCGTTCTCGGCGACGTTTTCCGCACCGCAAGCTACAACGTGGTGGCGCCACGCGCTGTGGCACTGCCTGCGGGCACCAACGGGGTGGCCGCCGACGACCCTCGCACCCACCTCGCCGATCTCGCCATAATCAGGGCCAGCAGCACGCCGTTATTCGACCGAAAACGCGACGTCGAGGTAATCGGCCAGTGCACGGACTTGTTAGTGACAATCAAGTCGCCGATCAGCCTCATGGTGCCCACCGGCATGGACATGGGTGATCCGGCAATCGCGCCTGACCCGAACGGCCACAACGTGGACCACTTCCTCTGCTACCGGGTCAGGGCACAACGAAGACAAGCCGACGGAACCAAAGTCGCCAAACGGCGGCGGGTCCAGGTGGTCGTGGAAGACCAGCTCCAGAACCGCCGCTACGATCTCAAGCGAATAAGGCGCCTGTGTATGCCAACCTCCGTGCAAGGCGATCCCGAGGCGCCCGCGACAATGTTGTCAGGAGACAACGCGGGGCAGACCAAGTCGATAGCCGCCGTAACCGTAGGCAATCCTGACGACAGCCTCGCATGCTTCAAGGCAGAGACGGCAAGGCGGTCGATCCCTCAGAGTCGCTGCGGCTGCGATGCCGCGGCAGACCCGAGATGCAGGGGCGAACGCCTCGATCCCGAGCAAGGCAGGCAGAGCTCAGTTACGGGAATCAACCTCAACAACCAGTTCGGGCCCACCGTCGTGGACACGGACGGCAGTCTCGAGCTGTGCGTCCCGATGCAAGTGGAGCTGCCGTGATGAGTGGCAAGCGGCACAGAGACACCACTGCCTCGGGAATCGTGACAATCGGCCAACGGCATGCCACGTTGCCTAATACCGCAAAGCGAAGGTGGAAACGGCTCATGTCGATCGCGATGGCTGCCTCCGTCATCGCATTGGCACAGGTCGCCTGGGGTCTCGATCCACCGCACGACTTCGAGAACCAGGTGGAGTTCCCGGGACTGTGCGACGAGTGCCACGTAACACACAATGCCTCTTATCCGACCGGACTCGGTTTCCTGTGCGAAAAATGCCACTTCGAAGGCGGACCCGCGACGGCGGTTCAAACTCACTCCAGCCTCACCAACGACAACGGCTACGGCGACTGGGACATAAAATGCTGGGGATGCCACGACCCGCACAACCAAGACCAGGATGAGGCCTTTAGCACGTCTTACGGCAAGCTCATAAAGGATAATCTGAACACACGAATCTACGAAATCAATCCTGGCGATCCCGGTCCCTACTACGAGCCGATATCGACGCTACGGATAGTAAGCAGCAGTGTTTTGAAGTTCACGAGCAATACCGAATTCGTCGATGGCGACGGGATCGCCGAGGACGATATGTGCCAGGTCTGCCACCAGAGCACGACCAACTACAACGGCGGAGGTGCTCTCAACTCTCACTCGGACTACGGCACCGACTCGCAGCCGGGTGGGGATTGCTCAACCTGCCATTACCACTCCACTGGTTTTGGTGCGTCCGGTGGTGGCGGGTGTACCGGCTGCCACGCCTCGGCCACCGGCACCGGCAGCGTGCGGCGCCAGGTCAGCGGCACGGGCGGAGATTTCGAGCGCACCAGCCACCACGTGACTGACGGGACCACGACCGAGATCGTAACCGACGCCGATTGCGAAACCTGCCACGACCAGGGATCGATGGGGACAAGCTCGGACCCGGATGTCATACTGTTCGATCCCGACGGAGGCTCTTCCTTCACGTACGACGGCAACGGCAGCAGCATCGAGAGCTTCTGCTTGAATTGTCACGACAGCGACAGCTCGACGGCATTCGATTCCGACAGCAACGGCGGCAATGGCAACCAACCTTTCTCGGACGGCCGCGATCCTCCCGATGTCGCGACGACATGGAACAGCAGTTCGCACGGCACCACGTCCGTCTCCGTTCTGGCGGACGAGAAGTGCCTGGCCTGCCACGGTGGCGCGGACAGCACCCGCAGCGGACTCACCGCCGATCAGGTGGCCCATGGCTCGGACTTCGCCAAGCTGCTTTCTGCTCTGGTCAACGGCCAGACCGTCACCAACGGCGAAGAGGAGTTATGCTTCGCCTGTCACGACGGACTGACTGCCGCCTCCGATGTCGAGGGCGAGCACGCGGGCACGGAGCTCTACACGGATAGCTCCGGAGCGCTGATCAGTACCCGTCACGACGTCAAGGACGGAGACCAGACCTACAGTGGCGCGGTCATCGAGTGCAAGGACTGCCACGACACGCATGCCGCCGACTCCAGCAACAAGGTGATAGCCGACCCCGATCCAAACGACGGGGTTACACCGACGGCCGGCAACTCCTGGGCTGGCTCTACGTTCCTTTCAGAGTGGTGCATGGATTGCCACGATAACACGTACCCCAATGCCGTCACGGCGCCGACCAACGCGCTCGTAGACGTGGCTACCGCCTTCAGCGACAACCGCGGCGACCAGCACGGGGTGCAGTCAGCGGGCAAGAACGTAAACCTGCGCGCGGGCATCGGCTGGGCGCGACACGACATCCTCGAGTGTACGAGCTGCCACAACCCGGGTCACGGCGACGACGGGAGTGGAACTGCCTATCCCAACTTGTTCAATCTGAGATCCCAGGTCTACAGCAAAGACGGCAGCACGCCGATCGTGGCCGATCAGTGCTGGGATCCCAGCGACTGCACCATCATCCGCCTGCTGGACGCGTCTTCTGGAAACACCGACGCGACGACAAACGGTAAGGCCTGGTGCTCGACCTGCCATCCCAACCCCATGGGTGGAAACAAGACCTCCGGTTGCCTGGACGGCAACTGCCACCATCACGACACCAACTCGTTCTAAGACGCACGGCAGTGCCATGAAATCGGCTGCCTCGATACAAACGGTCATAATTGCCGTTATCGCCCTTGCCGCCAGCGCGTGTACCCGTACATCGGAGCAGGCGTGGCCGGCCCGCCACGTGGTCTTCATCTCCATGGACACCACTCGGGCGGACCATTTCGGCTTCATGGGCAACGAGCGCGTCAAGACGCCTTGGCTGGACGCCGTCGCCAGGGAATCGATAGTGTTTACGGACTACATGACGGTCGTGCCAACCACGCTCGCGTCTCACACCTCTCTGTTCACGGGCAAGTATCCGCACAGCCATGGCACGCCACGCAATGGCTTCATCGTCAATCGCGACAACATGATGCTCACCGAGATCCTGAAGGGACAAGGTTTCCACACCGCCGGCTTCATCGGCTCCTTCGCCCTGGACAGGCGTTGCGAGTTCAATCAAGGTTTCGACCACTACGACGAGGATTTCGAGGTTTCCGTCAGTGAAATCGGAGTAGGCCAGAACCAGCGCTCAGCACAGGCGGTAACGGACGCTGTGGTTGGCTACCTCGATGCGACCGGCGTGCCTGAGCGCCTGTTCCTGTTCGTCCACTACTTCGATCCGCACAAGCCGTATTCGGCACCTCCGCCATTCGACTCAGCCTATGACCCGCAGGGCCGGGCCGACATACCTGACCTCGGTGAGTTGCGGCGTTCCACTCCCGAGGCGCTCGGCCGAGAGACGCCGGTTGCACGACGCTATGCGCTGCAATACGCCGCCGAGATATCCTACATGGACTATCACATCGGACGCCTCGTAGCCGACCTGCGTCGGCGCGGCATCCTCGACTCTGCCCTGCTCTCTATCACCAGCGATCATGGCGAGAACTTCTGGGAGCACGACAAAACCTTCGACCACGGATCCACGGTCTACCAGACGACCATGCACGCAGTCAGTCTGTTGCGTTTACCCGGCGGCAGGATGGCCGGCACACATCTGCAGCAATTGACGGCCAGCATCGACATCCTTCCGACCGTGCTCGAGTTTCTCGGCGTCACCGTTCCCACCGGAATTGACGGCAAGAGCGTGGTCCTTACGAGGACCGGTGAGCCCTTGCCTTCACTTGCACGATACGGACAGGCCACAGACCCGTGGAGAGGAGTGGAAACGGACCCGCGCTGGAACAACATGCTGAAGTCGCGGTTCGTACGCGAGGGGCGCTTCAAGTTCATACAGACCCCCCATGCCGGGACAGAAGAGCTCTACGACATAGGCGCCGACGAGTCAGAGCAGACCAATTTGCTCGCGACCACGTCGGCCGAGACCGCAGCGGTAGCGGCGCGTCTTCGCCCGAAGCTGGAGGCTTGGGCGGCCTCGGCCGATCCACTGCCCTCGAGATTCGAGCCGTCGTTCGGCGCAGAGACCGCCGCGAGACTCAGGAGCCTCGGGTATCTGCAATGACGTCGATGACTTCGAGACAGCGCCGACAGAACGCGGCGGACTTGAGGTCGATTTCTTCCGCATAGGTCGATGAACCCATCACACAGGTCCGCTCCGCGCAGTGCAACAGGCCGAACGTGTGGCCCAGCTCGTGAACGGCCTCAGTCTCCAGGCGCCGGTAGAGCAGCTCCTCGTCGGCGGCAAGGCCGTAGACCTCGGGTCTCAGGCGGTGAACGGACACCACCGCCGCCCGGCCCTCGAGCTGCGCCTCGCCGAACACATAGGTCAGGACCGGCGTGAACAGATCGACACCTGTAACGCCCAACACTCGCGAGGCGCCCCCCGTCGGATCATTCAACAACATCTTCAGCAGTACGGTCGAGTTGTACTGCCCGCGCGAGCGGTCGTAGGATCGTTCGGGATCGAACCAAGGATTGCGGCCTCGTACCTTCAGCCGCAAGGCACCCGCCAGGCAGTCGGAGAGCCTCTCGAGGAGATTCCGCTCGTCGGTGAAATAGATGGGAACGAGGTCGAGATCCATGCCCGGCCTACTTTCGCAGACCGTACTTCTTGATCTTGTGGTAGAGCGTCACCCTGTCGATTTTCAGTGTCTCAGCCGCATGGGTGATGTTCCAACCGGCACGATCGAGCACCCTTGCAACGTGGGCTTTCTCCATCTCGGCCAGCGAGTCGCCGCCCACGGTTCCAGGTTTCTCGCTGAGCTGAAGGGGAAGATCGGCGACCCGAGCCGTCGGCGGCGTGCCGACAACCAGAGCACGCTCGACGGCGTTGGCCAGTTCGCGCACGTTGCCCGGCCATTCGTAACGCACCAGCAGATCCATGGCCGCCGAGTCGAACTCCGTAAACGGCCTGTTCATCTGCAACGAGTAGCGCTCGAGGAAGTGCTGTAGCAGCAGCGGGATGTCTTCTCGGCGGTCGCGTAGCGGCGGCAGGGAGATGGTGATGACGTTTATGCGAAAATAGAGATCCTCACGGAACTTCTCCTCCTCGACCAACTTCTCCAGATTCTGGTTGGTGGCGCAGATGACCCGGAAGTCCACCCGCAGCGGCTTGCTTCCGCCCAGGCGCGTGAACTCCTTGGTCTCGAGCACGCGCAGTAGATCGACCTGCGTGCGCATGCTTATCGTGCCTATCTCGTCAAGGAAGAGACTGCCGCCGTCGGCCATCTCGACCTTTCCCTTGCGCCGGTACTGCGCACCGGTAAACGCCCCCTTCTCGTGACCAAACAGCTCGCTCTCGAGCAGGGTCTCCGGCAGGGCGCCGCAGTTGACGGGAATGATCGGGAAATAGCGCCTTTCGCTGTTGGCGTGAATCGCCTGTGCGATGAGTTCCTTGCCGGTGCCGCTCTCGCCGCGGATCAGCACGGTAGCATCGGTCCGCGCCACCGACTCGACCATTTCGAAGACCTTCTGCATCTGCGGGCTCTCGCCCACTATGTTGGCGGGCGTCGACAGCTGGTCCACCTGCTGGCGGAGCTGGATGTTCTCCGACTTGAGCTGGCGCTGCTCCAAGGCCCGCCTCACCAGATGGCTGAGCTCGTCGGGGTCGATAGGCTTCGTGATGTAGTCGAAAGCCCCTTCCTTGAGAGCTCGCACGGCGGTCTCGACCGAGGCATAGGCCGTGATCATCACCACGATGATATCGGGATCGAGCTCATGGATGCGCCGCTGCAACTCCATGCCGTCCATACCGGGCATCTTGATGTCGAGAAATACGAGGTCCCAGCCATTCTCCTGTAGCATTTTGAGCGCCGCCTTGGCGTCCTTCGCAGACCCGGCGCGATAGCCGTCCTTGCGAAACCAGTTCTCCAGAGAATCGCGTACGGAGAGCTCGTCGTCCACGACGAGCACGCCTGCCGCCGCCGCTCGCGCGGTCGTCGCGTCTTCCTTCTTCGTGGTCGTGGCACCGCTTCGTTTACCGCTCTTTCGGTTTGCCATGTATCTCCCTTCCGATGTCAGCGTGGGCTATCCATGAGACTCCTTCTCTAGAGGCTCTCCCCTTTGCGGCCCGCCTCTCCGGCCTCCTCACCCGCAAGGTGGCGAGGCAACACTATCCTGAATGTCGTCCCCCTACCGATCTCCGACTCCACCTCTAACTTACCGCCGTGGCGCTGCACGATGCCGTAAGTAACTGCCAGTCCGAGGCCTACTCCATTCTGCTCTTCTTTGGTCGAGTAGAACGGCTCGAAGATGTTGGGAAGAACCTCGGGGGCGATGCCGCCACCGTTGTCCATGACGCTCAACACGACCCGATCGTCCGTCCCGCTCGTGTTCACGGCAAGCGTTCCACCGGTGGGCATCGCCTCGATCGCGTTCATCAGTAGCGCGACCAGCGCTTGCTGGAGCTGGTCGCCGTCGCAGACAATCTCGTCGTCTCGTTCTAGCAGCTTGGTCTCTAGTTGTATGTCTTGCATCTCCAGGTGGTGTCTGACGATCATCAACGCGCGTTCTATGACCGGGTTAAGCGCAGTGACGGTCAGCTCGGCACCCGAGTGGCGGGCGAACAACAGCAGATTGCGAACCGTATCGCCGCAACGGGCAGTCTCCTTCTGTATGAGACTGAGGTAGCGGCCCAGCTCTTCTTCTTCTTCGAAGCTGCTCTCGCTCTCGTTCAAGGTCCTGTCTACCAGCTTCGCGTAATTGAGGATCCCGGCCAGGGGATTGTTGAGCTCGTGGGCGACGGTTGCAGCGAGCTTTCCGAGCGAGGCCATCTTCTCCATCAAGACCACCTGGCGCTGGGTGCGGTTCAGCTCGTCGGTCTTTTCGACCAGCTTCTGCTCGAGGCGGCCAGACCAGGCCGTGAGTTCCTCGCGCGCCTGGCGCAGGTCGCCGGTCATCCTGTTGAAGGCGCGGGCGAGTTGCCCCATCTCGTCGTGTCTGTCGGTGGCTATCTCGGTGCGCAGGTCACCTGCCGCGACCTTTTCGGTGCCTTCGATGAGATCTCTGACCGGACGGCGCACCATCCGGAAGATGAACAGCGCAGCGGCCACCCCGACCAGAAGCGATGTCAGCACGCCGGCGATGATCACCTGACGGCGGGCGGTGGAAAGTCTCGCATCGGCCGAGGCCAGCGACATCTTGACGTCGAGCACGCCGAGCACGGTCTGTTCGGCGGGATGGGCGTGGCAGTCGGCGCTGGAACACTCGGGCGCGTTCTCTATAGGACTTATCAGGCCGAGAACGCGGCCGCCTTCGCGGGCCTCGAAAACACGCGCCCTGGTACCGGACGGCACCGACTGGAGAGGCACGCTCTGATCGTGACAAATGACGCAAGCCTCGGCTTGCATGTCCACGGCCTGGCCTATCTCCTCGCCTTTGGCCGAGAAGATCACCACGCCGTTCTTGTCGTAGATGCGCACCCCCTCCACGGCCGGCTCGCGTGCTATGGCCTGGATGGTGACGTGCACGTCCTCCTTGCGGTTCTTGAGCATCTCATAGTGAGTCGATCGCTTGATCAGCTCGCTGAACTGCTGGGCGCCCTCGTGGACGGACTCGCGCCACTGCTGAGAGGTCGTACGAATGTTGACGATCGCGTACGTCGCGAATGCGACGACTATGACTCCGAAGAGCCACAAGAAGAGGCCCATGCTAAGCGAGCTGAGGAAGGACCTCGCCCAATCGACAGGCCTCGCTTGTCGATGGCGGTCCTGCATTAGGTTACCCGCAGCGTCTTGCTTGCACCCGATTCGCTCGGTTTGCAAACGCCGCACGTGCCGGCACCCCTCGCGTCCCCATCGGCTTTGCTATGCAGTCAGCAGGAACTCCTTGGCGATGTCGTCCCAACCTTCGGGAGAGAGGTTCTTGGCGATCCCGGCTACCGGCATGCCACCGTCCTGGAGAACCATGCCCACCTCGCCGGCCATGCGCGCTCGCAATGCATCCACATTCTTTTCCATCCACGCCCCGGCAAGATCTCCACACAGAAGGTTCCTCAGATTCGTCTTCATCTTCGGCACCTTGACCTTCATCAGCCAGCCGTTCCCATAGGGATCGTTGTTGATCAGGCTCGGATCCTTGATTGCCTCCTCGTTCAGAGCCACGACCTCGCCCTCCACCGGAGAGAGGACATCTATCGATCTCGAATCCACGTTGAGGCTCAGGGCCTTCTCGCCCTGCTCGACGTACGCCCCCCGTTCAGGCAGCTCGAGCGAGCTCGGCATACCGACGAGCTTCTGGGCGAAATCGTCGATTCCGACACGCACAACATCGTCGCTCTCTGGCTCGGCCCAGGTGTGGCCCTGGTGATAGAAGATGCCGTGCGGGAGGCTGAACCAAGGGGTCGGCGCCCCCGCGGTCGCGCCGGCATAGGCAAGCGCTGGTGCGACCTCGACGGTCGTATTGAGGAACTTCCAGAAGACCGCAAGCATCGGCAGGAAAGAGAGCACCAGCAAGTACTCTATGCCTTTGGTAGCGAAAAGATCTACGTAGACCGACCCTTCCATCTTCATGCCTCCTGTGCGAGTTCCGGATACTCGGAACC
>PIVZ01000055.1 GCA_003354045.1 bacterium | reverse complement strand
GTCGAGGGCCGACAGCCACTTTTCGTAGGTCCCCTCCCAACCGAGCGGCGTGCAGTTGCGCCACAGCACGTCGCCGCCGAAGACCACTCCCTCGGCGGGTAGATGCACGATGACGTCGCCGATGGTGTGCGCGGGGCCCACGTAGACGATCTCGGCGGAAATATCGTCGAGGTCCAAGACCAGCCACTCGTCCACCAGCCTGTTCGGCGGCGTTATCTCGATACCCGAGAAGTCGAACTCGCTAGTGTCCTCGAGGAACTCCTTCAGACCGGGCGTGCCGTCGCCGGAGGCGATCATCGCCTGCATGGTCTCGGGCGTCATTCCCTCGACCATGGCCTTGGCGCACTCGCGGTGGCCGATTATCTCGGCCCCTTCGAAGAGCTGGTTGCCCCAGCAGTGATCGCCGTTGTGGTGGGTATTTACGAGGCGGCGCGCCGGCTTACTCGTCACCGTCGCATAGCACTCGATCAACTCGGCGGTCTTGGGCAGGTCGAAGAAGGTGTCGATGACCAGCCCGCCGCCGGCGTTGACGAAGCCCGAGTTGCTCCAGCCCCAGCCTCGGTCTTGCTGCAAGCAAGCGTAAACGTTGTCGGCGATCGCTGTGAGTTCCATGTGCTACTCCGTCCCCCCGGTTGCCCGTCGATACTCGCTGCCGACACCGCCGTGTCAGGCTTTCCGCCATCGCCGGGACTCGGTCCGGCTCGCGCATGTCCGCGAGCGCGCCAACCGCGCCGGTGCACCCGGCGCGCTCAGGTCTTCACAAAGTGGTTCGCGAGCACACCTATGCCCTCGATCTCCAGTTCGATGAGGTCACCCGGCTGCGGGAACCTCCCGATCTCCCACCCCGAGCCCATACCTACCGTCCCCGACCCGATCACGTCGCCTATGTGAAGCATCTCGCCGTGGCTGACGTGACTGACGATCGCGGCAAAATCGTGGTGCATGTCGCGCGTGCTTCCCCGGCTCCACTCCTCGCCGTTCACGCGTGCGATCATGGCGTGGTCGTCGCGTGGGTCGAACTCATCGGCGCTCACCAGGTAGGGCCCCATTATGTTGCCACCCTCCATGTCGCTGCTCTTCGACGGCCCGAACATACACGCAGTCTCCTTGTTCAGGATGTCGCGAGCGCACACATCGTTGAATACCATGTAGCCGGCGATGTGGTCCCAGCCGTGACTGGTGGGAATGTCTTGCCCCTCGTGGCCGATCACACAGGCAATCTGCAGGCCGTAGTCGAGCATCTCGGTGTAAGTCGGCCACTGCACGTCCGCGCTCGTGCCTTGCACCGTGGCTGGATTCCCCTTGTAGTAAAGGGGCGCGTCGAACCAGTACTGCGGTATGCTCGCCTCGTCACTCTTGGAGTTCTTGAGATGCTCGAGAAAGGTGGAGCAGCAGCGCAGAGAGTTCGGCCGCGGCAGGGGCGCAAGCAGCGCGACGTCCTCCGGTGCGTAGACGACGGGCTCGCCTGCCGGTCCCTCGAGCGAAGTGTCATCGACGTCAGTGTCGAGGAACTCGAAAGTCTCCACGACAGCCTCGTGCCCGAACTCGTTGTTGCACAGGAACTCGATCATATCGGCGGGCACGATGATCTCGGCGATGTCGTAGGCACGCGGATGATCGTCGCGGGCGGTAAGGGTGAGCGCGTAGGCAACGGTCAGATCGAGGATGTTCCCCTCATCGGTCACCGCCCCGATGCGCTCGTGAACGCCAAACCCGGTGTCTACTGCAAACGTGCAAAGCTTCATCGTCAATCCGCCGCTCCCGCCTTCCCACTCGGATTGCCCCGTTTAGCAGCTTGCCGCAGCTAAGCCATGGCCGGGGCGATCGCGGCGCCCACGGGGCATGGTGACGAACATCGACAAGGAAACGGTCGCGACGGCAGCGACGAACAGGCCGACCAACGGTTCATTGAACAGTGGATCTGGCGTCACCGGGGCCGCGGTGGTGGTGCCGAGGTTGCCGCGGCTGCGCGCGTCGCGCCTGCCGAGCCTGCCTGGCTCGCTGGCGGATGGGGTCCGCAGGCCTGCGCCGGTCGTGTTCGCCTTACGGCGGATAGGCCCACCGGGCGCGTGGATTGCTCCGGGTCGCACGCAATTGTACGCCCTTAAAGACTATTAAATCTTGCGATTAAGTTGGATTCAGCCTCCCTGTGCGCAATACTATACCTTGAAATGGCGGTTCGGGGGCAGAAGCGCGCAGTACGGAGTTTGGATGCGATCGACCGCGGCATGTTGCGCATCCTGCAGGAGGAGGCCCGCATCTCGAACGTGGAGCTGGCCAAACAGGTGGGCCTCTCTGCTTCCCCCTGCCTGCGCCGCGTGCGAGACCTCGAAGAGGCAGGGATAATCCGCCGTTACGCCGCCTTGCTCGACCCGGCGGCCGTCGGCGTGCCGGTGAGCGTCTTCGTGCAGATCAGCCTCGAGAAGCAGCTCGATACCGAACTCGAGGCCTTCGAAGAAGCGATAACGAGCCGCCCGGAGGTTCTGGAATGCTACCTGATGACGGGGGATGCCGATTATCTTCTGCGCGTGGTGGTGCCCGACGTGGAGGCCTTCGAGCGTTTTCTGCGCGAGCATGTCACCCATATCCCCGGGGTGGCGGCAATAAAGTCGATCTTCGCACTAAAGCAGGTCAAGTACCGCACGGCGCTCCCGGTCGCTGACGAGTAGGGGGAAAGCTACAGCGTCGAGTCGCTTGTCGCGTCCTCGACGAAGGTGTGCTCGCTGCCGCGAAGCGCCTGCTTGAGAACCTTGCCGGCGGGGTTGCGCGGTAGAGGTTCGGTTGCGAGATCCACGTAGGTCGGCACCTTGTAGTTGGCGAGCCGCTCGGAGCAGTGATCCTTGACGGCCTGCTCGTCGAGCGCACTCCCTTCTCGCACGACCACGACGGCCTTGACCTCCTCGCCCCAGTCCTCGTGCGACACGCCGACCACCGCGCACTCGACGACGTCGGGATGCTGATCGATCACGTCCTCGATCTCGATGCAGTAGATGTTCTCGCCGCCGCGAATGATCATGTCCTTCGCACGATCGAGAATGTAGAGGAACCCTTCCTCATCGACCTTGCCGATGTCGCCGGTGTGGAACCAACCATCGGCGAAGGTCTTGGCGTTGTCCTCGGGACGGTTCCAGTAGCCGGGCGAGATGGTCGGCCCCTTGGCCAGGATCTCGCCGCGCTCTCCGACCGGCGCCTCTCGGCCGTCTGAACCCATGATCTTCACCTCGACGGTGGCCACCGGATGCCCGCACGACTCGGGCTTTCGTCTGTGATCGGCCCCGGTGTTGGTCGCCACCACGGCGGCCGCCTCGGTCAGCCCGTAGACGGTCGAAGGTCCGCCGCCGACCAACCATGGGAAGTGCTCGGCAAGGCGCGCGACCAGATGGCTGGGCGGCGGTGCGCCGCCATAAGAGATGGTCTTGAGGGAGCGCATGTCGTGGCTGCCGAAGGCGGGAGACTCGAGCAGCCGTGTCATTATCGTCGGCACGCCGGCCAGCGTGGTCACCTCTTCGGCCGCCATCGTCCGCATCGCCAGCTCGGGATCAAAACGCCCGGGCGGCAGGATCACTATCTTGCCGCCGGTGGCCATGGCCGGAATCGCTATCGAGTTGAGCCCGGTCACGTGGAAGAAGGGCACGATGGCCAGCCAGCAGTTCTGCTCGGTGGGCCGTGGCTTGGGCCGGTCGGGATCCTTGCCGCTTTCGGCCGAGCGCTTGGCGCCAAGATGGGCGGCCACCTTCATGTTCATGAAGTTGGCTATCGTGATCCGGTGCGTCTGAATCGCACCCTTGGGACGGCCGGTGGTCCCCGAGGTGTAGATGATGGCCGAGGGATCGTCCTCGTCGATGGCGACGTCCGGCAAAGCGGCTTCCGCCCGCCCGCTAGCCAGAGGCTCGAAGGCCTGGGCGCGGCCGGCGGCATCCTCACCGAAGACGGCCACGTGCTCGAGCGCCGCGAGCCGGTCGAGCACCGGCTCGACGGTCTGGTAGCGCCTGGGGTCGCAAAACAGAACTTTGGCGCCGCAGTCCTGGAGCACGAACTCCAGCTCCTCGGCCTTCCACCACGCATTGAGCGGTACGGCTATCGCGCCCATCGATACGGTGGCCCAGTAGCCGATCATCCAATCGGGCGCATTGGCAGCCAGCAGAGCCACGCGGTCGCCCTTTACCACGCCGAGCTCGGCCAGCGACGCGGCCAGCGAGCCGATGCGCGCCAGGGTTTCGGCGAACGTGTAGCGGACGTCTCCCTGAACCAGGTGGGTGCGCTCGGGGCGACGCGCGGCTGCTTCCAGGTAGGTGCGCAGGCTCGGCGGCCTGTCCTTGTATACATGCAGCGACCGGCCGCCGATCTTGGTCGCTACGACTTCGAAACGGCCGCCCGGCCCGATCAGCTCGGCGAGATGGTCGGTCTGTTGTTTTTGTTGCACTCCGGTCGCCCTCGCGTGGACGACTCCCCGCAAAACTGGAGCCGACGAGAGTGCCTCAGATGCGGCCGGGCGAGCCCTTTGTCAAGCGGCAGGGAGCTTGACAGCAGGCGCTGTCTACTTGGCAGGTGCGGCGGCGGTCACTTCCATTCCCAGCAGGCCGTCCTTCTCGAAGAGCGAGCCGGTGAGCTTGGCCTGCGTGCCGGCCAGCGCCTTCACCTCATCAAAGCTCTGCTCCTTGCCGTGCTTCGGATAGAGAATGTAGATCTTGTCGTCCCCGGTGAGCAGGCCGAGCGGCATGCCGTGCTCGGCACAGCTCTGAGCGCAACGGGTGTGGGCAGGCCCCTTGGCCCCCTTGGAGATGTAACAGGACAGATCGAGAATCTCGCCCTCTAGGTCCTCTGCAACCGCGGCCGTAGCGCCGGCGACCAGCGCGATAATGGCCAGGGCTGCTAGCACCGAAATACGAGATCGTGTCATCACCGTTCCTCCCGCCGGCCGCAGACACGGCACAAAGCGCCGGACGGCCGTCCCCTGTGCCTACGGCGGCATCAGCCGCCGGTTACCGCGCGCGCCGCCCCTGTCTGCTCTCGGACAGGTATAAATTCCCGCCTTTTCGCGCCTGTCTGCGACACTTAACGAGATCCGCGCCGTAGACATTCAGAAGCGTCGGCCTGATCCATGCCAACAGGCCCCGGGCTGCTAGCAGTCCGTTGGAGAACCCCGGACCGAGCCAGGTGCCGAGATTCGGGCCGAGATCGAGGCGCGAAACCGCAGGCATAGTGGTGCTATGTCGAGGTTTCGTAACGAAGAGATCGGCCCGAAGGTCGGTGCCTGGCGACGGGAGCGGGTTTTTCAACGGGCTGCCAGCATCCGTCGGCATCCACGATGATACGCGCACGACTCAGGAAAATGGCCGCGGCACTTGTCTCCGCAGCATTGCTCGCGGCCGGCGGCTGCGCGGGGGAAGGCACGGGCGAGGCAGCAGGCCCCGGCGGTAACGGGGGTTTCCAGGATTTCCAGCAGATCCAGGACGACATCTTCACGCCCCGCTGTGCTCTGGCCGGGTGCCACACCGCGGTCTCCCGTGCCGGCGATCTCGACCTCTCGACCGCCGCGGCCTCCCGTCTCGGCCTCGTCCAGATCGTCTCGTCATGCAACGCCAAGGTACGGGTCGAGCCCTCGCACACGGACCAGAGCTATCTTCTCGACAAGGTCGGCTCGGGCGATGAGCCCTGCGGCTCGATGATGCCGCTGGGCGCGCCGGAGCTCTCCCGGGAAAACATCGACCTGATAATCGGGTGGATCGCTGCCGGCGCTCCCGCAGCCGGCCAAGGAAACGGCGGCGGCGCAGGCAATCTGAACACGGCCGGCACCGGCGCATCGAGCTCGACAAGTACAAGCACCTCGATCCCTTCGAGCTCCAGTTCCACCAGCTCGACCACCGGCACGGCGACCGGAGAGTGAAGACCGGCCGGGTGCTTACCGTTCAGGCCATGGGATACACAATGATGAAACAACAAACCTGGTCACCGTCGATTCTTACATTCACCCTTCGCCAGCGTCGCAGGCACCCGGCGATGCCGGCGTGCGTGCCGGTCGGTGCGCACGAAGGGACAAGTGTAAATCACGCGGTGTTCGCCGCCCTCGTCGTCGGATTGCTCGCGTTGCTCCCGCAGGCGGCCAGCGCCGAGCCATACATGGCGCTACGCCAGGGCTTCACCTGCGGCGACTGCCACACCAACCGCACGGGGGGAGGCATGCGCAACCTGACGGCCGAGATGCACGCGGCCGACATCTTGAAGCTGCCGAACGACGGCCTCGGCGTATTGCCCGCCCACGACGAGTGGTTCTCACCCAACATCAACGAGTGGTTCTCGGTAGGCGCCGACTTCCGAATGACCGAGACGGTGCTCTTCCAGGACGAACCCGACGAGAACGGCGAGGTAGATAACAACACCGCCTTCCGCGACCTCGAAAGCAACGACTTCGAGACCGAGCAGGCCACCCTTTATGCGCACCTGCGCCTGATCCCGGGAATCCTTTCGGCCTACATCGATGAGAAGGTCGCCCCGGGCGGCGCAGACAACCGCGAGACCTTCGTGCTGCTCGAGCAGCTATTGCCGGGTGAGGTCTACATAAAAGCCGGCCGCTTCTTCCCGGGCTGGGGGCTCAAGGTCCAAGATGACGACGCCTTCGTGAGCCGGACCTCGGGGTTCAACTTCGACCGCACGCTCTCGGGCGTCGAGTTCGGCCGTAGCGGGATGGGGTGGAACTGGTCTGCCTCGGCCAGCGAAGGCGGCGACGACTTCGAGCAGCTTCTGATGGCCAGCAGCTACTACGTGTGGGGCGAGACGGGACCGCTCAACGGCGCAATGCTGGGAGCCTCGGCGGCTCGGCACGAGCCCTCCGATCTGGAGGCGCTCTCCTATACTGCCTTCGGCGGCTTCTCGTGCGGCGCCCTGACGGTGCTCACGCAGGGCGTCTACCTCGACAGCGAGCTGCACGAAACGGACGAAGAGGACGACCAGATCGTCGTAGACAACACAGCATGGGCGGCCTACGTCGAGGCCAACTATCTGATCAACGGCTGGGTGAACATGAAGGTGGCCTTCGACTACTTCGAGCCCGACGACGAGTTGGACGAGGACGCGCGCAACCGCGTGAGCATCGGCATCGAGCCGTTTCTCGACCGCTTCTTGCAGCTACGTGTTTTCTATCGCGTCTACAACGGCCCCGAGGACGACCCCACCAGCAACCGCGACGAGCTCACCCTCGAGGCGCACCTGCTGTTGTAGAAGAGAGGGCGTTACGGCACCGGCATGTCGCGCCAGTGGGCGGCGGCCAGCCATTCGATGCTGGCTATCAAGGTGTCGATCTCTTTCTCGCTCAGGAACTCGCCGTAGGCGGGCATCTTCACGGCCTGCCTTTCGATTACCATGCCCGCGAGCGGGTTGTCGCGGAAGCGGTCGCTTATGCCGTTCGCTATCCACTGGCGAAGCTCCGCGCGATCGGCTACCAGCTCGGCGTAGTCCTGGCCCCAAAAGCCCGGGACGTAGCCCTTGAGAGAGCCGGGATTGGCGACCCCGCCGGTTCCCATCGGACCGTGGCAGCGAAAGCAACCGAGTTCGTGGACGAGTTCCAGTCCCGCGGCAGCCGGCTTCTCGGAGGGAAACTGCAGTCCCGAGTTGGCCCCGAGGTACGCGATCAACAGCTCGAGCTCGCCTGCGCCGATGTGCGGCTCGAAAGCCGGCATGACGATGGCACGCCCTGTCCCCTGGCCGGCCGCGTAGCCGCTACGCTCCTCGGGCTCATCGGCCAACTTGCGGCCGTAAAGGATGAGCTCGCGCAGCTCTGACTCCGAGCTCGCCCACATCATCATCTCGCCGCCCGAGAGGGCGGGGATGACGCCGTCGCGGCCGCCCGGGTTCTTGATCCCCCCCGAGCCGCCGGGCCCGTGGCATGAGAAGCAACCGAGACTCTCGGCTACGCGCCGCCCGGCCGCCGCCGCATCTTCGCGGGGCGGGAAGATCCAGCTCTTTACAAGGGGCGCGAGCAGCCATGCCTGCTCGGCCACCACCACAGCTATGAGCAACACTATCAGCGCGCGTTTCACGGTCTTGTCACCAGCCGCCGGCAAGGCTGGCGGCAATACGGCAATCGTCCATCGGCCCCAGTCACCGGCCATAGGCTCTCGCCTCCGGCCCCAGTCACCAGCCCCAGTCGCCGGTCCCAGTCACTGGCCCCCAGCCTGGTAACTCATACGCACGGGCAACGTAGGGTTACTACATGATTTGGAGGTCCGCCTCGGGGGTCGGTCCGCTAACGAAGGTACCGAGCCCATGCCGACGACCCGACCCATCTGCGCCCTCTTCGCGCTGCTCATGCTTGGCCCGGCCTCGATGGCAACGGCCGGCCAGGGAGACTGCGGCCAGCCACTGAGCAACGGATCGAAGCCGACGACAACCGATGCGTTGCACACCTTGCGTGCGGGAGTGGGCGCGATCCCATGCCCGCATCACATCTGCAACGCAGACGGCAACGCAAAGTTGTCGGCCGTCGATGCGCTGGTAGTCCTCAAGGTCGCAGTGGGCGTCCCGGGTATCGAGCTCGCGTGCCCGGCGGCCACCACCACCACGACCAGCACCACAACCAGCACGACGACAAGTACATCGACAAGCACGTCGAGCACCTCGTCTAGCTCTTCCACGAGCGTGACCACGAGCACCAGCTCGACGACGACCACGGTGCCCATCGGACAGACCTGGACCGGCATTCAGGCGATGCTGGGAACGACCTGCACGGGCGGATTCTGCCACACCAACGGCCAGGCAGCGGCAGGCCTGACGGATCTCGACGACTTCAATGCCGGCTACAGCAATCTGGTAAATCACGCCGCTACGGAGTCGGCGCTAAAACGAATAGAGCCGGGCAACGCCACGCTCAGCTACATGATGCACAAGCTCGACGGCACCTTTGCCAGTCCGCCGGCCAACGGTTTCGGTTCGCGGATGCCGCTGGGCAAGACGCCGTTGTCTCAGGAGGTAAGAGACAATATCCGCGCGTGGATCAACAGCGGCGCACCGAAGAACTAGGCCGCTTCGGCCATCCACGCAGGTGCGGCAACGTCGGCCACACGAGTTTGGCCGGGCGGCTTCGAAGTTACAGCTCAGTACGCGCTTCGGCGCGGGGCGAAAAAAGGAAAGGAGAGTCACATGCACCCACGACGATACGCCCTTGCGGCCTTGCTGGTCGCACTTCCGGTTGTCCTCGGGACGACAAGCGCCCAAGCGCAATTCGAAACGGCCGAGCAGAAATGTCGCGGCCAGATCGCCAAGAACGGCGCGAAGCTGGCCGTGACCACGCAGAAGACGCTGGCCAAGTGTCACAAGGCACGCAACGATCTCAACAAGGGCATCGGCGCCGACGACGACTGCAACAGCGTCAACAACGCTTCCGATCCCAAAGACAAGATCGGCACGGCGAAGGATAAACTCACCAATGCCGCCACCAACAAGTGCGAGGGAACAACTCCGGCCGACGTCGATTACTCCGTGTGCCCGGCGCCGTGCTTTGCCGAGGTGGGCGCCATAGCCACCTTCGATGACGTTGCCGACTGCATCATCTGCATTGCCGAAGAGCTGGTGACCGAGGAGATGGGAGAAGCGCTCGGCTCGCCCAGTGGGCTGCCGCTGGTCAAGATCGACGCCAAGTGCCATGCGGCCCTGGCAAAGAATCAGGGCAAGTATCTCAAGACGGTCCTCGGGGCGCACACCAAGTGCCAGAAGGGCGCGGAGAAAAACGGTGCGACCGATACGTCGGCGTGCGCCGCCGCCGACGAGGACAAGATCACCAACGCGCTCGGTAAGACTGCGATAGGGATCAGCAACGCTTGCACCGTCGCCACCCTGACCAACATCGATGCGTGCGGCACCACGGTGAACGACCTGCGCCGCTGCGTCCTCGATGGCATAAAGGCGGTCGGCGACACCTTGTTCCTGCGCCTCTACGAGCTGGCCGGGGCGGGCACCACGACGACGACCCCATCCACGTCCACCTCGACGACTAGCACCTCGACGACGAGCACCTCGACCAGCACGACGAGTACACTGACGGCTTTCACGTGGACCGAGATCTACGACCTGTTCAGCAACAGCCCCACGCAAAGCTGCGCGGGCAGCTTCTGCCACATCGGCCAAAACGCGGGCGGCCTGATGATGCCGAATGCGGCCACCGCTTACGCGAACCTGGTGGGAGTGACCAGCTTCGAGTCGGCCGCGGGCTTCAAGCGGATCGATGCGGTTGGCGGATCGGCGGTGAGCTATCTCATGTACAAGCTCGACGGCAACTACATCGGCGCCCCGGCCCTGGGCAGCGGCCTACAAATGCCGAACGGCAAGCCGCCGTTCAGCCAGACGGTGCGCGACAAGATCCGCGCGTGGATAGACACCGGCGCGCCAAATAACTAGCGCGCCCGCTGGGTCAGGACGGGGCCGGCGACTCGGCGCCCGCCGGCGGCTCGGCACCCGCTGGCGGCTCGGCGCCCGCTGGCGTCTCGGCACCCGCCGGCGGCTCTTCGGCGGGCCGATCTACCGATACGAGCTGTACACTCACCGACCCGATGAAGGTCTTGCTGCGCGCCTTCAGCAGGCGGCGCGGCTTGTCGGCGCTAACCCACAGATGGGTCGCCCGGTGCTTGCGGTCGTCGTCGGGGTCGGTCAGAGCCTTGGTACCTATGAGCAGCCGGAAGGCATCTATATCCTCGCCGGCAACCCGCAGCGGCTCGCGCGCCTCGACACTGACGGTGACCAGATACCGAGAGGTGCCGGTGAAGGTATCGAAGTAGTACTGGTTGTCGATGTCGTGGTCGAGGTTTAGCGCCACGAATACAGTCGAGAGGATATCGTGCATGTTGGGCGCCTCGAAGCTGTACTCACGCACCTTCTCCCCTTTCTGACGCCGGGAGTTGACCACACGGCCGTCGCTGAAGTCGATGTCGGTGAGTTTCTTCTTCGAGTTCTCCTGCTCTTTCGCACTGAACCTGGAGGGGCCCAGCGGATTTGTCTTTATTCTTCCGCGCGCCTCGAGCCGGTAGCGCCAGAAAATGTCGATGAAGCCATTGGTGCGGCCCTTCACCGCGACTTCCACGTGCTCGTCGGCCGTCTCGCCATCGACGGCCGTCCAGCTCTCGATCGAGGCGGCCCCTACCGGGATTCCGGTCCAGGAGAAGCTGTACTTCCAGGTCTCATGGGCGGCCGCCACGGGGCCCGGGACGGCGTATATGGGGGTGGTGATCTCGACGTCGGCCGGGCTGAGCTTCTCGGCAACGGTGACGGCGGCGGTCACGGAGGCAGCCGCCAGCAGCGAGACCAACACCGTTAGAGCACCGCGGCGGCAGCGGCGATTGGCTGGTCGGTCGTCTCCGGCTAATCTCTGGCTGATGCTGGTCTCGGTCATGAAGCTTCAGACGTTCGCGGCAGTTACCGCGTTCACTCTCATTGTCGGTCTTACGGCCCTATCTGTCCATGCACAAATGAGGGAGCATCCGGCGGTCCAGCGCTACAACCGCGTGGCCAAGGGCTCGGATGTGGCCGAGTGGCAGCGCCGCCTGGGCGACGACGACGTCGGCGTACGCTTGGAGGCGGTCGAGCTTCTTGGAACCAAGGGTGGAGACGAAGGTGTCAAACCCCTCATCGACGCCCTGTCCGACGCCGACTCCCGCGTGCGCATAAAGGCTATCGACGGCCTCGGAATGGTGGGCAGCGCGGCGGCGAGTCCGGTGCTCATGCAACTCCTGTTTCTGAGCGACGTCGATCGGCCGACCAAGCTCCGGGTGCTGACCTCGCTAGGTCGCATCGGCGACCCGGCCACCAGTGAGAGGCTGCTCAGCTACGCTCGGACAGTGGACGATGAAGAGCTCTCCTGCAGGGCCGTCTACGCGCTCGGCGAGATAGGCGACCCGGCCAGCCGTGAGGGCCTGGAGCAGTTGCAGGGTTCCAGCGACGACCCCCACATAAAGCGCCTGTCATCGGATGCACTGAGCAAGATCGACGCCCGCCTGGCGGCCGTCCCGGGACGGGAGCCGACCATTTTGGAGCTCGAGCGGCGCCTCGCTCCACCGCAGGAGGGCAAGAAGTAGGGCCGAATGTGCCGGCAACCTCCGGCCGGATCCCAGAATCTCAGGATCTCAGGGCCTACTGGCCCAGGCCACCCGGCCTCCGCGCTTGCGGGCGCCGTTCGATAGACACGGCGGCCCGCAGTGTCTACTAAAGTAGATTGCGCAGTGTGCGGGCCGGAGTGGTGAAATTGGCAGACACGCCGGACTCAAAATCCGGTGGGGGCAACTCCGTGTCGGTTCGAGTCCGACCTCCGGCACTCTCCGCCTGAGCGAACACGAACAGGAGAACGGTTCGAATGGCTGACATAACTGAAGTTACTGACGACACCTTCCAGGGCGAGGTTCTCGACTCGGACATCCCGGTGCTGGTGGATTTCTGGGCGCCGTGGTGCGGGCCCTGCAAAGCGATCGCGCCGGTCCTCGAAGAGCTGGCCGGCGAATACGACGGCAAGGCAAAGATCTGCAAGATAAACGTGGACGATCACCAGGCGGCCGCCTCTAGCTACGGCGTACGCAGCATCCCCAACCTGATCCTGTTCAAGAAGGGCCAGGTCGCCGAGCAGATAGTCGGCGCCGTGGCCAAGAAAAAACTCTCGGACGCGCTCGAAGCCGCTACCGCCTGACGCGGCCGTAGCTCGACAGGTACTTCCATGCTCGATTTCATGCGCCGTAACGCCCGCTCCTGGGTGATCAAGATCGCGCTCGGCATCATCTGCATCGTGTTCGTCTTCTTCATGGGAGGTGGCGGCCAGATAGGTGGCGGCGGAGCGAACGTGGCCGCCGTCGGCGACATCGAGATCTCGCTTCCCGAGTACCAGCTCGCCTATCAGCGCAACCAGGCCTACTTCCGCGCGCAGTACGGCGACAAACTGACACCGGAGGTTATCCAGGTTCTCGACATCCCCTCACAGACCCTACAGCAGCTCGTCGATGCGGCGGCGCTGCGTCAGGAAGCTGCGCGCATCGGGCTCACGGTTCCCGACGATGCCGTGCGCAGCGCGATAAGGGAGATCGATGCCTTCCAGCAAGACGGCTCCTTCTCACCGGCCGCCTATCGCGGAGTGCTGCGCGCGCAGGGGCTGAGCCCCGGGGCCTTCGAGGCCTCAATGAACGAGGAGATCCTCACCAACCAGCTGCTCGACATCATCCGGCGCGGAGCGCACGTATCCGACGACGAGGCCTTCAAGGAATATCTCAAGACCAGCCGAAAGCTGGTGCTCGTCTACGTGAGCGTCTCCGGCGCCGACCTCGAAGACGAGGTCACCCTCGATGAGGCCGGTCTGGCCAGCTATTACGAAGAGCGCCGCGAGGAGTTCCGCCGCACGCAGTCCGTCAAGGTGCGCTACCTTGCATACAAGGTGGAAGACCTGGCCGAGGAAATAGAAGTAAGCGACGAGGATATCGACGAGTACTACATCCTCAACGAAGACGAGTTCGTCACCGAGGAAAAGATCGGCGCCAGGCACATACTCAAACGTCTGGAGGCGGAGGCCGATGATGAGACGCGTGCCGCGGCTCGCGATGCGATCGACGAGATCGCCGATCGCATCGAGGCCGGTGAGGACTTCGCCGAGTTAGCGGGCGCCGAGTCCGACGATCCCGGCAGCGCCGCCCGCAACGGCGACCTGGGGACCTTCGAGCGCGGCAAGATGGTCAAGCCCTTCGAAAACGCCGCCTTTGCACTCGGCGTGGGTGAGGTAAGCGACGTTATCGAGACACCCTTCGGCTTCCACATAATAAAGGTCTACGAGAAGCAGGAAGCCGGAACGCTCAGCCTGGAGCAGGCGCGCGACACGGTCATCGAAAAGGTCCGTAAGCGCGAGGCCAAAGAGGTGGTCTTCGACGCGGCGGCCGAGGATGCCGGTGCCATCGCCGACGGCGCCACGCTCGAAGAGCTCGCCGAATCGCGCGGCGTGAAGCTCGAGCAGAGCCCGCTGTTCCAGCGTGGCGAGGTGATCGCGGGAATCGGCAGCGCGCCCGACTTGATCGATGCGGCGCTGGCTCTCGACAACGTCGGCGATACCAGCGATCCGGTCCGGGCCGGCAAGGACTTCTATATTCTCGAACTGGCCGAACGCCGCGAGAGCTACGTCCC
>PIVZ01000054.1 GCA_003354045.1 bacterium | reverse complement strand
CTCTTGGCTCCCCACCTCTCCAACTCCTGTCTGATCCATCCTCTCTACCTATCCCTTCCGGCCCCCTCCTTCACTAATTACAGAGAATGGGCTGTCTCACGTTATGTTGGCACAGGGGGAACCTTGGCCGATCGTCTGGGGGCCGACTTGGTGGGAACGATCGGCAAGGCCAGTACTGTCGCCTTACAGTCCGCCCTGTGGTATGCATCATTCGAAGAGAGTGGGCCACACTGGAGGAGAAGGAGCCTTCCCAAGATGTTCAGAAGAGGTTGCCTCTCGAGCTTCATCCTGCTCGCTGCGCTATCCGCAGTGAGTGTTCCGGTCCACGCCTACCAGACGAGCAGATTCGACTACGCAGGCCAGCTACAAATGCCGTCGGAAGACCCGGACGGTTCCTGGAAGTCGCGCTACTACTGCAATGACGGTGAGTACGCTATCGGTGCCCTTGTAGTCTGGGAGACCGATTGTGGCCCCTCGTGTGACGACACCGGACTCAATGACATACGCCTTCGTTGTTCACCGAGGTCTGCTTGGGATTCGGAAAGTAGCGAACTGCTACGGAGTGATTCTCCGAACCATTACGGTAACGACCGTTCCACTCAGTACTGCAATAGTGGGGAATTCATTACCGGCTTCAACGCCAAGGCAGATCCCGATCTGGGCCTGAGCAATGTTACGTTCACCTGCAGTGACAACCAGACACTGACCTTCCCGGTAAGCCTCGACCTCGGTACCTGGGGTGGCAATACCTCTTGCTCCGCCGGTCAACTGGTTTGCGGTGAACGGATTCACTATACGGACCCTAGTGGCCCCTTTGGGAATGAGAAAGCGCTGTCGGCCGCTCGTATGGCCTGCTGCACGGACATCGTCCCCGGCGAGCTGTTGAGATTCGGCGTCGACTAGGCGTTGGCGCATGCATCGGAAATGGGCCGTGTGTTCCGCAAGTCGGCTTCCGGAGCGTGATCTCGGGATGGCGAAGCGATCGAAGGTCCACCCGAACTACAAGGCGCGGTATCGCGTCACCAACCGGCCAGGACGACTGTGCCCCTCAGCATTGTCTCACTAGATGCCATCGTGCTACTTTGGCAAAGGCTTTGCGTTGGAGGAAGGGGGCTCGATTTCGAAGAGACGCGCCACGGGGAGGGCCGAACTGTGTCATATCATCTTGGGTACTGCGCCGTCACCACAATTCTCATCCTAGCCTTCTTCGCGTTGCCGGCAGCGGCCGAGGATGCCAAGTGCATTGCGGCTTTCAACAAGAATGCCGGTAAGGTCGCATCAGTCCAGGGCAAGGAGATCCGCAAGTGCGTCAAAGCAGCGGACAAGGCGGGAACCCCCAACGCGGCCGCCTGCTCGATCGCCGACGGTAAGGACAAGGTTGCGAAAGCCCAGGGACGGACCGTCGATCAGGACGTCGGCGGCGCGAGCGACAAGTGCGATGGGACGGCTCCGACCTTCCTGTACTCCGGTGCGGCAAACGCGAATTCCGTCGCCGCGCAAGCGGCCCTCGGTCTTGCCGCCGACATGTTCGGCGCCGACCTCGATTCTTCCGTCGTAACAGATGGCGACCGGGCCAAGAGCAAGTGCCGCGACCAGGTCTACAAGGCGGCGACGAAGGTATTCGATACCAAGGCCAAGGTCTTCTTGAAGTGCAAGTCTCAAGCATTGAAGACCGGCGCAAGCGACAACGCCGCCGTGGAGTCCGCATGCGTCGTCGCCGGAGGGCCCGGACTCGTCGATGGCAACGACAAGGTGAGGAAATCGGTAGAGAAGCTCATGGGCAAGGCGTCGAAGAGTTGTATCGACACCTCGCAAGCCACCGACACTCTCTTCCCGGGGGATTGCACCGGCCAAACCGGCGACCCGGCATTCGGTGTCTGCATCGACCGGCTCATCGAATGCCGGGTCTGCGAGATGCTGAACGATGTCGACGGCTTGAGCATCGACTGCGATCTCTTCGATGACGGACTCGACAACTCCACCTGCGGTCTGACGCGGTGCACGGGCGATGGCGAGTGCACCAGCGACCAGTGCGAGTGCGTCAACGAGAGCTGCAGCTCGAAGCGGTGCAGCGAAGTCGATTGTTCGTGCCAGTTCAACACCGATGGAGACGGCGCCTGCGATGGCACTGTGGTGGCGGGCACGTCATGCGGCGATGGCTCGGACACGGACTGCAGCGATCCCGATACGTGCGACGGTGCCGGCTCCTGCCAGAACAGCGACGCGGCCGTGGGGACCTCGTGTGGAGCGGGCGACTGCGACGGGTGCGACGGTGCGGGAGGTTGCGGACTCGACAGCGCGTACAGCACATTCCACAGCTGTAGCGACCCCTCATACCCGTTGCTGCTACCCGAATACTACAGTGGCATGGCGGGAGCGTGCATCGGTGGGAATTGCGAGATTCCGTACTTGCCGCTGGCGTACATCCCGTTGCAGGCTAACAACACCGGCTGGGTGAACGCCAATACGCGATGCGGCGCCGCCTACGGAACCCACCTGGCCTGGGTGAATACATCGGACAACTGGTTTGATTCTACCGCCCAGGTCGCCGGGCTCGTTGACAGCTGCTGGGGGGTAAGAGACGCAGGCTATTCGTTTGGGGATGAGTGCTGGATTGGAGCGTACGACAGCACCGGGTTTGATGACCACGTGTGGATCTCTGGAGACCCGTTCTTGGAGAACATCCAGTATAGCTACGATCCCGGTTGCCTCGTGGTCGACACCGGCGGGCGCTTCTACGAATACGATTACTTCGCCCGTCCCGGCCTCGTCATAGGCGACGTGTGCAGCAATCCCGCCTACCCATGGCAGGATCTCGACTCCGGTAACTGGCCGCAGCCGTGATCGGCGAGTGACCAGGTGTCGTTCGCATGTCAGAACACGGACTCATAGCACCGGTGCTCGGTCTCGTCGGCTGGACCTTCGTGATGTGGGTGTGGATGTACGCTACGCGCATCCCGGCCATGCAGGAAGCCGAGGTCGATCTCGAGGAGCTTTCGCGCACGGGGGCGCCGCTCGAACCGTGCTCGGATCGGTCCCGGTATCTTATGAATTGACTTTGTAGAGTCGTGAATTGCCTACCTTGCATCAAACAAGCGAGGAAAAAGAGATGAACGGAACACCGACCAGAACGTTGCAGGCGGACGTCGTCATTGCAGGGTCCGGACCCGGGGGAGCCACCGTTGCCCGCGAGCTGAGCCGAAAGGGCAAGAAGGTCATCGTCTGCGAGGCCGGCAAGTATCACAAGTGGTTCGGGTACACCCTCTCGACGGTCAACATGCTGGATCGCAAAGGAATGAGCTTCTCCAGGGAGGGAAACTGGATCGTCTCGGGTAGAACAGTGGGTGGGGGTTCCGTTGTGTACGGCGGAGTGGCTTTCAAGCCGCCCGAGTGGCTCCGGGAGAAGTACGGCATCGATCTCGAGGAGGAGGTGGACGAGTTCTACGATGAGGTACCGATAGGGCCTCTGCCGGACTCGCACATAGGGCCCGGTGCCCGCAAGATCATGGAGGCGGCTCGGAAGATGGGTCTCGACTGGAAGCCCGTCGATCGTCTGATCCGGGCCGAGAAGTGCAAACCCGACTGCGACCAGTGCATGTCCGGCTGTAAGGAGGGCGCGAAGTGGACGGCCAGGGAATTCCTGGAAGAAGCGATCGGCCACGGATCGCAACTCCTCGTGCAGACCGAGGTCGAGCGGGTATTGACTGAGTCCGGAGACGCGGTCGGGGTGAGGGCAAGAGGGCCGGAGGGCTCGATGGACATCCTGGCGGACACGGTCATCGTCTCGGCAGGTGGATTCGGGTCGCCCCGGGTTTTGCAGCGGTCCGGCCTCTATGAAGCGGGTCAGGGGTGTGCCGTGGACTTCGGACGTTACGTTGTCGGCCCCTCCCGGACCCACAACCCTCGAAAAGAGATTCCGGCAACAACCGGGGCAAGCTTCTTGGAGGAGGGCCTCATCCTTCTTTCTGCCGCACCTAAATCGATGATGTACGCAGGCCTTCTCGGTCTCTCGGGGCCCAGCGGCTGGGCCCGGCTGCCCAAGGTTCTCCAGACGGGCAAAACACTGGGGATTCTGATGATGACGAAGGACCGCGTGGAGGGCAGGGTCAACGCGGACGGGTCATTTTCCAAGCCGATCGACGAGGACTGCTGGGCCAAGCTGAACAAGGGGACCGTCATCGCGGAGCAGATTCTGCAAGGGGCCGGTGTGAGGCGGGAGGATCTTACGGCGCTCACTTGCTTTGCCGCTCATCAGGTCGCATCCGTTCGAATTGGGGGATTGCTGGACAACGACTGCCAGACGCCCATCAAGCGTTGCTATTGCATGGATGCGAGCGTCATTCCCGAGGAGTGGGGGCTCCCGCCCGTGGTTACCACTGTCTCCTTGGCGAAACGGCTCGCCAAGCACCTTACCGCGTCGGTTGAGACGAAAGTCGCCGCACAAAACCCTGCGTGATCCGGGAGCCTCAGCGTCATATCCGGTTCTCGTTCAACTAGAGCCAGAGGAGCCGCAAGGTGACGGACAAAGCGGTTGACGAATAGATCGCATCGGAGGAGGAAGAGCTCATGGCAGAACCAACGTTGTCGGACAAGACGTACGGTATCATCATGAAGGGGTTTGTAGAGACGGGGCAGGCGCCGCACCACACGCAGATTGCGGCCGAGCTCGGGGTTTCACCGAGGGAAGGCCGTCAAGCGCTCCGGAAGCTCTTCGCGATTCGCGGTTTCGCCGGTTGGCTCTATCCGAAGGTCGACACCGTCGTCTCGATGGCTCCTTTCAACAATCTGCCAACACCGTACCGAATCACCGTCGACGGGCATCAGAAGTGGTTCGGCCAATGAGCTTTCGAGTCGCTGGCGGTCTGCTGGCTGTTCCCGGGTAAGACTGTACAAATCGATTCGCCGTGCCTCGATTGCGGTGAACCCGTACAGGTCAAGGTGAAGGATGGCAAGATCGAGTCACGAGATCCGGAAGGACTCATCGGTTACGTGGCCATCCCCTTTGCGAGGTGGTTTGCCAACGCCCCCTTCGCTTGAAGCACCATGAACTTCTTCCGGTCGGAAGAACATCTTCGCAGTTGGGAAGGTTATGAGGAGAAGAAGAAGGGTGGGATCATCGCCCTGGATTCTTTGATGCAGCTCTTCTCCGGTCCTCTCTTTAAGGACCGGAACAAGCCTGGCTATGTCTCTCGCACGAGCGAGTACGTGGCCGACTTCATCGGCGAGCTCGACAATCTCACGGAAGCGGGGGATTACTGGAAGCTGTCGCCAATCGAGAAACTCGTTTTCCGAACGGTTTTAAAACTCGGCTTGATGTAGCAAGGAATACATATCTTTCTGAAACATGGCGTTGGTGCATGAATATCGGCAACTGGTTGAATTCATTACGGTTTCCGATTCATCGTAAGAAACGTAACGTGTTGATGTCCTTAGTGTTTCCCCTATTCATGCACCAACGCCAGATGCCCGGTCTTCGCCCAAATCACTGTGTCCTGGTCCACGTGTAGATCGTGTCTACTCATATGAGGGTTCCTTATCCAGGTACCTGCCGGGTAACTACCGGACTCATCGGAAAATGTCCCTTCCAACACTAGAATTTCCTCTCCTAACGGATGATCGTGGCCGGAGAAACGTGCCCCTGGTTCATAGCGCACTATGCTGGTGGCGTGGCCTCGCTCTGCTTCCTCGCGTGCAAGAGGCTTACGCCAGACTCCAGCACGGGGACTCGCAACCCACTTCTGCAAATGGGTATTGATCACAACCCGCTTGTCAAAATTCATATTCAACATCACGAGGTCCTCCTTATTTGTAGAGATACGGGAACTTCCTCGAGACGGATGTCAGGTTACCATTCTCTGCACCGCGTTGCCGAACTCGTCAGCGGATTTTCCAAGTTGGTCTTTCGGCGGCACGTCGAGGCCCCGCTTGACGGCCGGTCGTGCTTCGATGGCTTCGATCCAGCGTGTCAGATGCTTAAGATCACTACTGTCGACGCCGGACCAGTCTGCTGTGCGCGCCCAGGCGAAGTTAGCCATATCGGCTATGGAATAGCCCCCGGCTAGATATTCTTCATCAGCCAGCCTGGTATCGAGTACTTCCAGCAGCCGCCGGGTTTCCGTGTGATAGCGATCGATTGCATAGGGGATCTTTTCCTTTGCATATCTGAAGAACACATTGGCTTGTCCCATCATGGGACCCAGGCCGCCCATCTGAAACATGAGCCATTGCAGCACTACCGATCGGTCCGTTGGATTCTCTGATGTAGGTAAGAACTGCCCGGTTTTTTCCGCGAGATAGATGAGGATGGCGCCGGACTCGAACACTGCGAGGTCGTCATTGTCATGATCGACGATCGCTGGAATACGGCCATTCGGGTTGATCTGCAGGTACCAATCCTGTTTCTGCTCAAGCTTTCCGAGATCGACGGCGTGAACAGCGTAATCGAGCGCGCATTCTGCCAACATGATCGAAGCCTTTCGACCATTTGGAGTGGCAGCGGTATACAGTGTAATCATATGCAAGGTGCTCCTTTTGTCGAGTTTCAAGGTGATATTGTATGCAGAGTCTTATGCAAATCTCCGGGGGCGCTGGTCTACGTAACCCCCATCTCGGACACAAACCGATACTCAGGTACTCGACACATCGGCCGGCGGACGGCGTTGGTGCATGAATCGGGATGCGAGCCGCGTTTCCCGCGCCTGGGCGCCAGAGAGAACCGGCCGTCGCGGTGCAGTTGTCGTCATCCCTCCCCAACGCGCGTCGTGCATGAGCATGCGCCGGCTGATATTCATGCCATGTGAACGCTCTTGAACGGGAGACCGAAGTGTCATGACGAACCTTGACTTTTTGCGGCCGGAAAGTACGGTCGAGGCCTGCGCTTTGCTCGCACGCTACGGCGGCGATGCCACCATCTTGGCGGGCGGGACCGACCTCATGGTCGCTGTCAATCACAAGGAGCGGCCGCTCGAAACCGTAATCTACATCGGCGGTGTGGGGCTCGACTACATCCGGACCAGCGGTGACGCCTTGGTCATCGGCGCGGCCACCACGCACGCAGCGATCGCCCGGTCGGCGACCATACGGGAGACGGCACCGCTGCTTGTCGCGGCGGTCGGCAGCATCGGCTCTCCGGCAGTCCGGAACATGGGCACGATTGGCGGGAACATTGCCAATGCATCGCCTGGCGCCGATGGGTCGGCGGCGCTGCTGGCCTTGGGGGCCAAGGTGAAGCTCAGGTCGGCCACGGGTGAGCGTACCGTTGATTTGGCGAATTTCTTCGCCGGCGAAGGCAAGACCGATCTGAATGCCGACGAACTGGTAGAGGAGGTAATCGTCCCCCTCGGCGAGGTGGCCAATCGTTGGCACTGGTACAAACTTGGCCAGCGCAAGGCCTCGGTATGCGCGGTCATCTCGGTGGCCATGGCCGTACGGCTGGAAGAGGGTATATGCCGTCACGCTCGAATCGCCCTGGGCACCGTGGCTCCCGCCTCGCTGCTGGCCGCGGGCGCGGGAGACATCCTGGCGGGGCAGCGCCTGGAGCCGCCTGTCATAGAGAAGGCCGCCCGGGCCGCAACCGAGATGATCTCGGAGCGAGATGGCGTCCGGGCCACGGCCTGGTACCGGCGCAAGATCTGTGAAGTGCAGATCAGACGTTTTCTCGGCAGCCTTTCGGCGGAAAAGACGGAGGTGGTCTGATGCTCTTGCTGGAGCTCGTGGTAAACGGTCGTCATCACCAGGTCGAGGTCGAACCCGCGACCACCCTGCTCGAGGTGCTCCGCGACAAGCTCGAGATAACCTCTGCGAAAGTGGGCTGCAACGCGGGCGATTGCGGGGCCTGCGCCATCCTCCTGGACGGCGTTCTCGTCAATTCCTGCATAACCAATGCACTGATCGCCGACGGTCGGAAAGTGACGACGCTCGAAGGACTCGCCGAGCCGGGCGAGTTGCACCCGCTGCAGAGGGCTTTCCACGAGCACTACGGCGCCCAGTGCGGGTACTGCACGCCCGGCATGTTGATGGCCGCAAAGGCGCTACTCGACGAAACCCCCGCTCCCACGCGTGAGGAGGTCAAACGGGCCGTGTCCGGCAACCTGTGCAGGTGTACCGGATACGTGAAGATCGTCGATTCGATCATGGCCGCGGCCCAAACGATGGCTGCTCGGGAGGTTGGGTGATGGAAACCAAGGTCGTCGGCGAGCGCAAGCGAAGATACGGCGGACTCGGCCACGTTACCGGACAGACCCGATTCGTGGACGACATCCGCATCCCTGGTACGCTGGTGGTGAAGGCGCTCAGGAGCCCGGTGACGAAGGGTACGCTCAGAGCCATCGACATCTCCGCGGCGGAGAGCCTGGAGGGCGTCGCCGGCGTCATCACGCACGAGGATGTTCCCCACAACGCATTCGGGCTGATCCCCGACCGGCCGGTTCTGGCGGAGACGATCCGTTACCGCGGAGAGCCGATCGCGGCTGTTGCGGCCATCGACGAGGCCCGGGCGCTAGCGGCGCTGGATCGCATCGAGGTGGAGATCGAGGAAGAAGAGCCGGTCTTCGACCCCTTCGAGGCCATGTCGCCCGACGCACCCAAAGTGCGTCCGGAAGGCAACTGCCACATGTTCGGCGAGCGGCCTTTTCGCAAGGTCGTTCTCGGAGACGTCGAGGCCGGGTTCCGGCAGGCGGACTACGTAGTCGAGGGGACCTACCGCACCAATTCGGTGGAGCACGCGCCGCTGGAGACGCAGGTAAGCCTGTCGGTGCCGGAGGCCGACGGCAGACTTACCATACACACCGTATCTCCGTCACGCCTGTTTCACCTGGGTATGCTCTCGAGCATTCTCCACATGGACGAGGAAGACGTCAGAATCGCGAGCTGGGCGGAGAAGACTCGACAAGATTGGCCCGGGGTCGGCGGCGTTAGGCTCAAGAGTGACGCAGTGGGAGGCCATTTCGGCGGCAAGAGCGACATCCACGCCGATCACATCACGGCACTGCTGGCGTTGAAGACTGGACGACCGGTCAAGTGGCGCTGGACTCGCGAGGAAGAGCTACTGTACTCCACGCATCGCGGCATGTGGCAGGTGGAGATAGAAGACGGGGTGACCAGAGACGGACGGATCTTGGCTCGACGGGTCAAGAGTATCAGAGACGCGGGTGCTTACGCTGCGCTGAACGCCTACGTGGTGGACAAGCACTGCTTCAATGTGAGCGGACCGTATTTCATTCCCAACGTTCACGTCGAAGGGTATTGCGTCTACACCAACCGACCGCCGGCCAGCTCGATGCGCGGGTTCGGGGTAACGCCGGGCACCTTCGCTGTAGAAGTGCAGATGAACAAGATAGCCGAGAGGCTCGACATGGATCCCTGGGAAGTGCGATTCCTGAACGCCTACCGTAACGGGGATCGGACCGCCACCAGACAACATCTCGACAGCGTGTACTTGATTGAAACCATGCAGGCATGTGCCAAGAAAGCCGGCGTGATGCTGCCGGACGGGCTGACGGCGATGACCTCGGCGCCGCGGGAGAAAGGCACGTGAAGAAGAAAGGCACCGGTATAGCGGCCGCGCATTATCCCACCGGAGTGTCCGGTGGCGGCGATACGACGCAGGCCTACATCAAGGTCAACCCGAACGGCTCGGCCGATCTGTTCGTCGGCTCCGTCGACGTCGGTCAGGGGGTGGAGACGATCCTGGCTCAGATTGTCGCCGAGGAGTTGGGAATCGTCTATGAGCAGGTGCGCGTTCACAACGAAGGGACCGACACGAGCCCGATCTGCTTCGGCTCGTTCGCCAGCCGCGTAACCTATGCCGCGGGTAATGCCGTGATGGATGCGGCTCGCGAGGCCCGGTCGATCATGTTCGAAACGGCGGCTCCGGGGCTGCAGGCCGACCCGGGAGAGCTTGCCGCTACCGAGGGTCGCATATTCGTTCGCAGTGATCCCGATCGATCGGTGGCTTTTGCCGATGTGGCCAACATGGCCAACACTTTCATGAGCAAACTGGTGATCGGACACGGCGTGTTTCACCGCGACTTTTCGTTCCCGGATCCGGAAACCGGCGAGTGCGATTCTTTCTGCACGCTGGCCTGGGCCGCGACGCTGGCCGAAGTCGAGGTGGATACGGAGACGGGGGAGGTCGAGGTCCTGAGGTTGGTCAGCGCCTTCGACGCCGGCAAGGCCGTAAACCCGCTACTGGTGGAAGGGCAGATCGATGGCGGTGCGATCATGGGAATGGGGGCCGCCCTGATGGAGAACCTGTATCCGAGCTACCCCTCTCTGGATGGACAGCCGAGGACGCTCAACACCTACGTTATCCCCACGGCCGCCGACATTCCGGAGATCATGGAGGCGGTCGTCGTCGAGTGTCCCTCTACGGGCGGTCCCTACGGAGCCAAAGGCGTCGGCGAGATGACGGGCAACGTACCGGCGCCCGCGATCGTAAACGCGATTCACGACGCCATCGGCGTGTGGATCGACGAGCTTCCTGCAACCCCCGAACGCATACTTCGAGCGCTGCAGGAAACGCCCCCCGGTTAGCCCGTAGTGTCGCAAAACCCGGCCGACTGAAATATTAGCCGCACCGACGGCTTACGCCGGATACATTGCTTCGATGGTATCGTAGGCTCGTTGCGGTGCTGATTGTCAGCCCGAATGGGCATTTTCTGACGAGTGCTCGACAGCGACGGCGTTCGTGTCCCAGTGACCGGTGCTTTCTGACGAGAGCGCCTGCGGCACGCCGACAGAGAGCGGACGCAAGCGCCCCGCGCTGCGTGGCTCACGCGAGTAAGAAGGGGACGTTCACGATAGGCGGGAATGGGACCTGACCCCGATAAGCACGGCCAGGTCATTTGACGGGATCGTCAGGGACCGCTTACACTACGCGGCGTGACGCGCAGATGTATTGACCGGCCGGCACGGTGCCGCACCACCGAGGCTGACAAGGAGAAACTATAATGAGCGAGCGCGATGCCGATGCGCCCTCTGCCCATGCGCCGTTGAGTGGCACCGATCGAAAGTGGCTCCGTGGCAAGGCCCATCACCTCGACCCGCTCGTTCAGATTGGCAAGGCGGGTTTGAGTGAGGGCGTGTTGGCGGCCACCAATGAGGCCCTGGAAGGACACGAGCTCGTGAAGGTTCGATTCTACGACTTCAAAGACGAGAAGCGCACGATCTCGGCGACCTTGGCCGATCGTCTGGGGGCCGACTTGGTGGGAACGATCGGCAACATTGCGATTTTCTACCGTGCTCACGCCGACCCGGAGAAACGCAAACTCCAGTTGCCCGGCCGTGCGGGCCAGGCCTGACGACATCGGCACCGCGGCTGCCGGCCATTTCGTAAACATCTCGCCGGTCGTAAAGGGAAAACTTCTTGCCACGGTCCCCCGGACTTTGGTAGGGTTCTTATCTAGAGAAAAGAAACACAAACCGTCCCCACTGGCCTGGCACTCCGGCTAACGGCAGCGCCGCCTGATTAGAGCGAGCCCTTCGCCGCGGGACCCGCCTGGCGGCGTCTTCTATTCCTACTGAGCACGGAGCCTCGAACCACCGCGGAGTTGGTTGCTCGTGGTCGCCCGCGCCGCCGCGAGAACTTGAGGGAGCTCCCATGAAAAGTTTCTTCCGTCTGACCGTAGCGCCAACCACAGCGAAGGCACAAACAATCCTCAGCAGGGCAATCATCTTGCTGGCGCTGGCCCTGTTGCTCGCACCTCCCATCGCAACCGCGCAGGTCACCACTCCCACGACCGAGATCATCGACAGCACCGACGACGGCACGGGGAATAGCCTCGGCGCCCCGCGTCGCGTCGCGGCGGACGCAGGCGGCAACGTTTTCGTGGCGGGAGAAAGCAGCAACAACGCGTTCAAGATCACCCCGGGCGGTACCATCACCGAGATCATCGACAGCACCGGTGACGGCGCCGGGAATATCCTCGACAGCCCTCGTGGCGTCGCGGTGGACGGCGGCGGCAACGTGTTCGTGACGGGATCCGGGAGCGACAACGCTTTCAAGATCGGCGGTGTGGCCATTCCGACGCTCTCCGGGTGGGGCATCTTCGGTATGTCGACCTTGATGCTGGGCGGAGTCCTGTACCTGCGCAGGCGCGGGAAACGCGGCTCTCATCCCATGTGGTGCCAAGATTCGGCCGACCAAGAACGCGAGCGATGACTCGGTCTTGCTCGCGGCGATAGCGAATAGCCACGGCCTACCGTTGGCCTTGGCACCAGACGGGGTTGGGTGCCGGGTTCTCAGTCCAGCTTCGTCATCGAGACTTCGAGCGACCAGTTGCCCTGATGCAGGAAGTCCAGCGATGACGTGTAGACTTGGTGCTGGCACGCCTCGTAGAGTCCGGAGGGAGTGACACCGTTGCCGCTAACGATGATGTAGTAGTCCGTCGCCGCGGGGACGCTCGGGATCTGGTATCGTGTAGCGTTCAGGAACTGATGTCCGTCTAATCCCGCCGTAATCAAGTGACACGTCCCCGATCCCGAGACCGGACAGGTAACGGAATAGGCCGAGGATGCCGACTAAGTCACGGCAGGAGCCCATCCCATCAGCTCCGAGAATTCGCTCCGCATCTTCTACGGGCCGTCTCGGGCGCGCAGACTGGTGTTCAGGATTTAGAGTTACGGTCGCCTGAGCGCTGGCGGTAAGTTTTCGGAGAGATGCCTTTCCACCGTTTGAAGGCGTGCACGAAGCTCGACGCTTCGGAGTAACCGAGGCGTTCGGCGACCTCCTCTACGGTCATCCGATGCGCCAGCATTCCCTCGGCCAGTGCCTCCCGGACCTCGTCGAGGAGCTGCCGGAAGGAGGTGCCTTCGGCGTCGAGGTGCCGGTGGAGGGTGCGCGGTGCCATTCCCAGCTCTGCTGCAACCTCTTCCATCTTGGCGGCGTCCGCCGGCCGCAGTAGCCGCTGACGGACCCGCTCCGAGATACGTGTGCGCATACGCCGCTCGTCGAGCAGTTCCCGGCACTGCTCCTCGCAGAGCCGCACCGTCGGCTCGTCGGCTTGCGGCAGCGGCTGATCCACCCATTCGGTGCTGGCCTCGATGGTGTTAGCGGGCTCCCCGAAGAAGACGGGACCGAGAAAGAACTCCTCGAAACGCTCGGCATAAGTCGGCCTCTCAAAGCTGAAGGATACCCGGCGGACGGGCAGCGGCTTCAGCAACAGCTGACGCATCACCGCCACGGTCGACGTGACATCGCGCTCCACGAGGAACCGCCGGCAATCTTCGGGGATGGCGCTGTCGTCCAACACGACCCGGAGCCCATCGGGCACCTTCTCGGTTCGGTAGCGGTTGAAAGCGAACGTGAGGTCTAGGTAGCGGATCGCGAAATCGGCCGCGCTGCGCAGCGAACGGCTGCTGAGAAGAGCGTAGCCCAGGATCCCGTAGCCGTGGAACCGGTATCGCTTCCCGGCTTCGAGTCCTATGCCCGGGACGTGGGCGAGGAGGCGCGACAGGTTTCGCACCACCGCGAGTTCCTGATTCGTCTCGACCTCGCCGGACAGGTCCTCCAGGCCCTCGACCGGGATGGCCGATCCGCGCAGGCAGTCGGCCGCCGAGAGGCCGTGCTCCGCGCCCAGGCCCACGAGCAAGCGGACGCTTGCGATGCCCCGAACGTTCCAGGTGCGCATCGGATCCGCCACGGTGACCGAAAGTATCATGTTTTTGTCCGGCGACGCCATTCAAAGCGCGGCCCTCTCCGATCAACATGACCATTCGGAAAGCGCCGACAGTAGCGATCGGCGGCAGCGAGGACGAAGCCATGGGTACCTTGTGCTGCCGACCGGGGAGGAGTCGGGCACCGAGCCGACGTGGTGGATGACGGTCGACACGCAACCCGGTCGCGGCAAGTCGCGCGGCCGGCAGCCCATGGGGCGTACGTTGACGGGATCGTCCTCGTCCACAACCAAGAGGAGCGAACAGAATGACTGACGAGATCCTTGGGAAGCTCCGTGAAGCGGTCTTGAACATGGACGACGAAGGAGCCGAGCAGGCTGCGAGGCAACTGGTCGGCGCAGGGCTGGATCCGGTGGAAGGGATCAAGAGCATGGCCTCCGCCATGGCGGAAATAGGCGAGAAGTTCGAGTGTGGCGAAGCGTTCGTGCCGGAGTTGCTTCTGGCCAGCGAGGCGATGAAG
>PIVZ01001206.1 GCA_003354045.1 bacterium | reverse complement strand
CCCTCGTAGAGTTGCTGCGCGATCATCATCGTGCGCCGCGCGGAGAAGCCCAGCCGGCTGCTTGCATCGCGCTGCAGCGTGCTCGTTATATAGGGCGGCTCGGGAGAGCGCTTACGCTCTTTCCTCTCGACCGAACTCACCTGGTATTTCTTGTCCGCTACGTGATCCAGGACCGTCTGCATCTCGGCTTCGCTGCCGATCTCGACCTTGCCGCTCTGCCACTGCTGCAGCTTCGCCGTGAACGGCTCGTTCGCGGCGCCCGTGAACGGCACCTGCAGAGACCAGTACTCGACGGGGACGAAGGCCTGAACCGCGGCCTCGCGCTCGACGATCAGGCGGAGCGCAACGGTCTGCACACGACCGGCGCTCAGTCCATAGTAGAAGATCTTCCAGAGCAGCGGACTGATCTGGTAGCCCACAAGGCGGTCGAGCACTCGGCGGGCCTGCTGGGCCTCCACCTTGTTCTCGTTGACGACGCCGGGCTGCTTGATTGCCTCTTCGATCGCCTCCCGAGTGATCTCGTTTAGCATCACGCGGCGGATGTTCGGCTGCACCTTACCGAGCTGCTGGCTCAGGTGCCAGGCGATTGCCTCGCCCTCGCGATCCGGATCCGTCGCAAGCAGCACGGTATCGACCTGCTTCGCTGCGGCCTTGAGCTCGGTGAGCACCTTCCCCTTGCCCTTGATTGTGACGTACTGGGGATCGAACTCGTTCTCGATGTCGATACCGAGTTTGCTCTTCGGCAGGTCCACCACATGGCCCTTGGAGGCCTTGATGATGAAGTACTTGCCCAGGTATTTCTGGAATGTGC
>PIVZ01001205.1 GCA_003354045.1 bacterium | reverse complement strand
CGGTCGCGGCTCGGAAATGTCGGTCGCGGCCTGCTCGAGCTCTCAGCCGTTGCGGCTAGGCCGGTTGGCGCGACGGAGTGATGGTGCCTTCCGTGGGCGACGAAGCGGTCGCGTAGCGTTTCCGGGGAATCCTACCCGACAGATAGGCCAATCGTCCCGCCTGAACGCCGTGGGCCATCGCAGAGGCCATTCTCACCGGGTCGGCTGCGCCGGCGATCCCGGTGTTGAGCAGCACGCCGTCCGCTCCGAGTTCCATGGCGAAGGCCACGTCGGAGGCTGTTCCGACCCCGGCGTCGACGATCACCGGGTAGTCGGGATCGCCGTCTTTGAGGTATTCGAGGCAGAGCTGGATGCTGCTGGGGTTGAGGATGCCCTGCCCGCTTCCGATCGGCGAACCGAGGGGCATGACGCTGGTGGCGCCGGCGTCCTTGAGCCGTTTGGCGAGGATCGGATCGTCGTTGGTATAGGCGAGCACTTCGAAACCGGCCTCGACGAGGGCTTCGGTGGCTTCGAGGGTGCCGATCTGATCCGGAAGAAGCGTCTTTTTGTCAGCGAGCACTTCGAGTTTGACCCACTTGGCGCCGGGGTTACCGAGTCCTTCGAGCAACTCACGGCTGAGCTTGGCCGAGCGGATGGCATCTTTGGCGTTGAAGCAGCCGGCTGTGTTGGGCAGCACGGTGTAGCGCGACAGGTCGAGATGGTCGAGGATGTTGTCCGGCTTGGTACCGCCCTCTGGCGCGAGGATGTCGCGGCGGACAGCGACGGTGACGACCTCGCATTCGGAGGCAGTCAGTGCCTCTTCCATGAGGTCG
>PIVZ01001204.1 GCA_003354045.1 bacterium | reverse complement strand
CTCGGCTTGTCACAACCAGGGTGCGTGGCGCGTCGAGCGTCGTTACACGGTACGCCAGCCTTTGGGGCAAGCGCCGAAGTGGGCCGGCGAGCGACGTAGGTGGCAGCTTGCCGAAGCCCTCCATGTGGGCCTGCCAGTCGCGCGCCATCTGGCCGCGCTCCCGGGCTGTCGGCATGGTTCCGTCTCGACGTGCAGGCATGCCGCCGACCGTCGGATCCAGAGGAATCGATCGCGAACGATCGACGTTCGCACCGCAGGAGGCCAGATGCTCGATGAAGTGCTCGCTCCCGGATCCGTCGAGGAGCATGTGGAGCCACGTCATGGCCAAGTCCGCCGAACCATCCTCATAAGGAACGAGGTCGAAGCGCAGGAGTTTGCCGCGACGCGCGTCGAAGACCGAGTTGATCTTGTCGTAGAAAACCGCCGGCCGAGCCCCGTCCGGCAAAGTTTGTTCGGGCTCATGGACCTCGACGACGACAGGCTCGCCTCCAGTGGCCGCATCGAGTCGATACTCGGGTATTCCCAGGAGATGTCGGCGGCGGATGGGAGCGCGCAGGATCGGGTTGGATGCCGCCACTTCACGAACGAGTTCCTCGAACACGTCGGTGCGAAACCCCGGTCCGAGCCGCAGCACCAATTGGGAGCAGTGGCTTGACCCGTTCATGCGCCGAACTTCGGCGTCAAAGGCTCGTAAGAAGCAGTCGGCGCCCGTCAGGGCGACTCGGTCAGGCTTGCTCTGCTTGCTCATGTACAAGAGCGGCCAGGGTGCGCGCACTTGCGAGAGACTCTTCGGTGAGCAGACACTCGTCCAC
>PIVZ01001203.1 GCA_003354045.1 bacterium | reverse complement strand
CTGGAAGTAATAGTAGTAGTAGTAGTGGTGCCTGAGCGGAACCTGCACGAAGTGCCCGACGTGATTTGCGACGAGGAAGCCGTGTTCATCGAGCCGCTGGCGGCGGCCTATCAGATCCTCGCTCAATGTCCGATCGAGAAACGAATGAAGGTCAGTGTGGTCGGGGCGGGCCGGCTGGGACTGCTCGTTGCGCAGGTGCTTGCGACGACGGGCTGCAAACTGACGGTCGTGGACCGCAGCCCGAGCAAACGCCTGTTGTGCGAGAAGAAAGGCGTACAGGCCCTCGACGCGGACGAGCTTGCAGCGAAGGCGGATCGGGACGTGGTGGTGGATTGCTCCGGCACGTCGAGCGGGCTTGACGTGGCGATGTCGTTGGTGCGGCCGCGCGGCACGATCATCCTGAAGAGCACTCACGCCGAGCACGATCCGATCGACCTATCGCCCATCGTGGTGAACGAGGTGACGCTGCTCGGGAGTCGGTGCGGACCGTTTCCTGTGGCGATCGATGCGCTGGCACGTCAGGCGGTCGAGGTGCGTTCGATGATTACGCGCACGTTTCCGCTGGAGCAGGCCGTCGAGGCGCTCGAACTCGCTCGCGAGCCCGAGAGCCTGAAGGTGCAGTTGAGGGTTAGCCGGTAGCTTGTCGCAAGCCGCAATGCGGCCGAATCACTCCTCGGGCACAAGAATGATCTCGGCGCGCAGTTGTTCGAGTGCTTCGCACACGTCGGTTTTCTTTCTCCGGTGGCAATCCTTCAGCATGGTCGAGAAGAGAGCGTCGAGGTATGCCTCTTCGTTGACGTCGGCGGATCGCCG
>PIVZ01001202.1 GCA_003354045.1 bacterium | reverse complement strand
GGCGCATCGCCAGGGTCTCATTCACCGGGACATCAAGCCGGCCAACATCTATCTTTGCCAGCGCGTTTTTGAATACGACTTCGTCAAGGTCCTCGACTTCGGCCTGGTGAAGCGCCGGTCGAACCTCGAGAAGGTGACGGACGCATCCGCGACCGTCGCCGGCTCGATCACCGGCACGCCATCCTACATCGCCCCGGAAGTGGCGCTCGGCAGGGATGACGTCGATGGACGGGTGGATCTCTACGGACTCGGTTGCGTCGCGTACTGGTTGCTCAGCGGCGAGCGCGTGTTCGAGGAGGAGGGCGCCGTCGCCATGATCGCGGCCCACATGAAGTCGATCCCGGAGCCGCCCAGCGAACGAACCGAGATGTCGATCCCGCCCGCGCTCGACGCCATCGTGCTCGATTGCCTCGCCAAGGCTCCAGCGGATCGGCCGGAGACAGCGGGCGAACTCGCCCGTCGACTGGAGGAGATCGAACTCGAGTTTCCCTGGTCGAGTGAACGCGCCGCGCAGTGGTGGGAGACCGTCCGTCCGTGATATCATGAGAGGGTAATCGATCTTCCCTTGACTGCTATTCGGTAGCCGGACATGAGATCCACTGCGCCTCTCGACACCCTGCTCCTTCTGGCCTGCCTCGCTTCCAGCACATCTGCCGGGGTCGTCCATGAGGTCCCGCTGCCGGAGCCGACACCCTGCATGACACCGGAGCAGTGGGCCGAGATCCGTTCCACCTCCCTGCAGAACCTGATTCAGCTCCAGCGCGACTCGAAGCTACCGCCGGCACGCCCCTGCCGGACGGTTCTCTTCGAATG
>PIVZ01000053.1 GCA_003354045.1 bacterium | reverse complement strand
CATGGACCCGGCCCCGTTGATGGCGGCCAAGGCCGAGATGACGGAGCTCGGCCGCGAGCTCTCCGAGCTATCCGAGAAGACGCCGGAAGAGATCGTCTGCGAACGCTTCGAGAACGAGCAGGTCAGGACCCTGATGCTATACATGGCCTGCCACTGGGGGCTCGATTACTCTCAGTCCGGCGTAAGCTACATGGTCCCCATCTACCTCAACCGCATGGTCAATTACCGGCTCACCGCCGGCGGCTCGCACCGCGTCTCCAACGCTCTGCTCAAATCGATCTTCGAGGGAGGCGGCCAGATCCGGACCAGCGCCCAGATCCGTCGCATCATCGTTGAAGGCGGTGAGGCTAAAGGAGTCGAGCTGCAAGACGGCACGCAGTTCCTGGCCGACAAGGCCGTCATCAGCACCATCGACACCCATCAGACCTTCCTAGACTACGTCGGCGAGGACAACATCGATCAGGAACTGGCCGAGATGACCCGCGTGTGGATGTGGGAGAGCTGGAGCCTGTGCCATCTACACCTGGCGCTCGACCAGCCGCCACACTTCAAGGCCGCCGAGAGCCAGCCCGACCTGGACAACGCGTTCATATACCTGCTCGGTTACGAGAGCACGGAAGACTTGAAGGCGCACTGGGAAGCGATGCACAACGGGAGGATCCCGGACGGTGCGGGCTTCAACTGCTGCTTCCCGAGCGTCCACGATTCCTTCCAAGCACCGCCGGGGCGCGCGACCGGGCTCATTTCTCAGATGGCACCCTTCGAGCGGGCCGACGGCGGCTCGGACAAGTGGCTGAACGCGAATCTCCGCGAAGAGATCGCCGAGCGCCAGCTCGCGATCCTCGAAAGATACGCGCCCAATTTGACCAGGGACAAGACGCTGTGGACTTATCTGACCACGCCGGCCGACATCCCGAACAAGTTCGCCAACATGGTCAAGGGCAGTTACAAGCAGGGCGCCTACCATCCCCTGCAGATGGGTTTCCTGCGCCCCAACCAGGAGTGCTCTCAGTACCGCACGCCGGTAAAAAATCTCTACCTAGGCGGGGCCAGCGTGGCACCGGGCGGCATGGTGCTGTTCGGGCCGGGTTACAACTGCGCCAATGCCATAGCCGAGGACTGCGGAATCGAGAAGTGGTGGCAGGAACAAGAATACGTCACTGCCGCCCGTAACAACGGCTACGTGTAGCAACGCGGCGGAAACGTTGGATGACGCCGGCGAGCCTCGCGCTGCCGGCAGCTCGAGGGGAAATTATGAGCAAAGATGAACGGTTCGACGTCATCATAATCGGCGGTGGCCCCAACGGCATGACGACGGCCGCCTACCTGGCCAAGTCCGGGCTCAGCGTCTGCGTACTCGAGGAGAGAACCGAATGCGGCGGCGCCTGTGAGACCGTCGAGCCAATCCCTGGTGTGCGCATCTATCCCCACGCCATGCTCATGTACGCTTCGGCCGCGCCCGGCTTCGACCAGCTCGAGCTCCACAAGTACGGCTTCCGCATGGAGTGGGATCCTCAGGATCCGTTGACCCAGCCTACCGGCCTGGCATGCAGCGACGGCTGGAGGGAAATCACGGATAAAGACAAGATGGGCTGGGCGAAGATCGGCGGCATGCTCGGCCAGCCGGCGTTCACCAAAGATCTACTGCGGGCGACTTTCTGGTGCCCGCCCCATCCTCCCGAGGTCGAGGTCACCGACGAGAACACTCCCTACATGCAGGTCTACAAGCAGAACCAGCCCGACATGTGGACCCACGAGCTGCGTGAAGGGACGATGTTCGACTTGATGGACGAGCACCTCGAGACCGAGCACTTCAAGACCGCGATGGCATTCGCGGCCTGGGCCTCGGGCGCAGCCGGCCACTGGGAAGGCGTGGCGGTCCCCGCCGCCCTTTGCGTACACCTTCTCACACTACCGAGCACCGGCAAGAACAGCATTCCTCGCGGCGGCCTACACGGCTACTTCCACTCGATACTACGCGCCGCCGTTCACAAGGGCGCGGTGCTCAGAACTTGCTGCCCGGTGGAAGAGATCCTCATCGAAGACGGCCGCGCCGTAGGCGTCCGGTTGCGCGACGACGCGGCGTCGGGAGGCAAGACGATCCGCGCCAACAAGGCAGTGATCGCGGCAGTGGATGTCCATCAAGCCTTCCTCGACCTGGTCGGCCCGCGCCACCTCGACCCGGGCTTCATCCGCAAGGTCAAGGACATAAGCCTGAAGAACCAGACCCTTTACGTCTCGGTCTTCCACACCAAGAAGCAGCTCACGTTCAAGCCCAAGTTCGCCGAGCTGGCCGATGCCAAGGCCGTCGGCCCCAACCGTCAGCTCGGCCTCGGCATCTTCCCGTGCGACTCGCGCGAGATCTATTACGAGAACGTGGCCGACGTGGACGGCCGCAAGGGCCAGCCGACGGTGCCGCCGGAACGCCTGTTGTGGTTCCAGACACCGCCGCAGTCGTTCGATCCCACCGACTGCCAGTCGAACTACCCGCGCGGCTATATCTCTAACGCCTTCGAGGCAGCCGTGACCTCACCCGACTACCACAAGGAAGGGGAGGACGCGCTCGACGGCTACAAGGCGGAGATGGACGCCTACATGCGCGCCGCTTACAGCAACATGGTAGACGGCCTCGATGATGACAACGTGATCCACCACTGGAGCGCGACCGGCCGCGACATCGAGTTCCGCAACACCGGTCTCATAGGCGGCACCTGGTGCGGCAGCCGCCACGACGAGGATCAGTCGTGGACGAACCGCCCGATCCCCGAGCTCGCGCGCTACCGAACGCCGATCGAGGGCCTCTACCACGCCCATCAGACCTCCGGCCATCCCGGCGGACTTTGCCTGATGGCCATCCCCTACAACCTCATGCACATCCTCATCGAAGACGGCGTCGCCGAACCGGGCGAATGGTGGTACGCCTCCCCCTGGTACATCCCGCAGGAAGGCAAGATCTCGGCCAAGCGCGATTAGCGGCAAGTTGGAAGAGGGAAGCACGATGTCAAACTTCAAATACACTTCCGAGTTCAACTACGATCCCAACGATCCCTTCGGGCACATGCAAGAGGAGTTCCCGAAGGAGAGCGAATTCGACGTAGTCATCATCGGCGGCGGACCCAACGGGCTCATCGCCGGCGCCTACCTGGCCAAGGCCGGGCTGAGCGTGGCGGTGTGCGAACGGCGCTTCGAGGCCGGCGGCGGCCTGGCCACCGAGGAGAACCTCTACCCCTGCTACGCCTCCAACCCGCACGTTCTCTACCACATGATGGTGGACTACATGCCCGCCGTCCGTGACTTCGACTTGGACGGCCCGTCCCTTACCTGGATCACGCCCAACGCACAGACCGGCATGGTCTTCGAGGACGGCAGCTCGGTGCTCTTGAGCCGCATGGCCCAGGACACCAAGGACTCCTTCCTCAAATACTCCTTCAAAGACGCCAACAACTTCGGCAAGGTGATTCGCCGCTGGCGAACGCTGATCGAAGACATCCTGGCGCCGGCGACCTACGTACCGCCGATGTCGCCGCTCGACGCCTCCATGGCCATGCAGAAAACCGACGTCGGCCGGGAGATGCTCGATATCGGCGAGCAAAGCCCCATCGACATCATCAACGAGAATTTCGAGCACGAGAAAGTACGCACGCTACTCTTGTACGCGAGCTGCATGTGGGGACTCGATCCGCACGAGACCGGTCTCGGGTTCCTGGTTCCGCTGATGATCGACCGGGCCATGAACAAGCGGTTGTGCTACGGCGGCTCCCACAAATTTGCCGGTGCGCTGGCGCGCCAGGTCGTCCAGAACGGCGGCTTGATTCTCGAATCGGCCACCGTCAGCAAGATCATCATGGAGAACGGGCGCGCCGCCGGCGTCGAGCTGGCCCACGAGGGCCGCACGCTCAAAGCCAAGGCAGTGATGTCCACGCTCGACCCGCACACCACCTTCCTCGACATGGTCGGCGCGGATCACCTGACTCAGGATCTCCAGGATTCAGTCAAGGGCTGGAAGTGGGACAAGTGGAGCTTCAACACGCTGCACGTGGCCGCCGAGGAGCCGCCCAAGTACATCACCGACGACCCGTGGATAAACGAGTCGTTCGCGACCGTGTTCGGCTTCGAGGGAGTCGACGACCTGGTCGCCCACTGGAAAAGGGTGGCGGCCGGAGAGCTCGACCTCACGGCCTTCGGCGGTCACTCGACTTGCGAAAGCCTCTTCGACCCAACCCTGGCCGACCGGCCTGACAAGTACGTCTCGATGTTCCAGATACACGCACCGTACGGCATCGAGGGTGGGTGGCTCGACAAGCGCGACGAGGTGAAAGAGGCCATGCTTGCCAGATGGGCCAAGGCCGCGCCCAACCTGACACCGAGCAACATCGTCGCCACGAGCATGGAAGACCCTGAAGAAATCGAGATCCGCTTCCCCAACATGCGCCGCGGCTCGATCAAGCACGGCGACTACTCGCCCTTGCAGATGGGGTGTTTCCGCCCCAACGAAGAGTGCTCGGCGACCAAGACACCGATCGAGGGCCTGTACGTGTGCGGAGTATCGACGTATCCGGGCGGGCTGGTTCTCGGCGGCTCCGGTTATCTGGGGGCCAACGCGGTCGCCGAAGATCTCGGCGTGAGCAAGTGGTGGAAACCGACCGTCGAGATGGAGCGGTACATCAAGACGTACTTGGAGTGAGTGGACAAGTTCAATATCGACGAGGAGGGCGCTGACGCCACGTCGTGTAGAGAGAGCGCCGTTCAGGCAACGAGCGGTCACAACGGAGGCAAGAATGGCCAAGGAAGAAAGGTACGATGTCGTCATCATAGGGGGCGGTCACAACGGCACGACCACCGCCGCTTACCTGGCAAAGTGCGGGTTGAGCGTGTGCGTGCTGGAGGAAAGGCCCGAGTGTGGCGGCGCGCAAGAGACTGTCGAGCCGATGGCGGGAGTGCGCATCCAACCGCACGCCATCGCCAACTACGGGGGATCGGCTCCGGGCTGGGAGCAGCTCGAACTGTGGCGTTACGGCTTCCGCATGGACTGGGATCCCAAGGCGGTGATCCCTCTGGAAACGGACCGCCACCTGTTCACCACTGACGGTCCTGCCCCGATCACCGAAAAGGACAAGATGGGCTGGGCCAAGATGACCGGCCTGCTGACCGACCCGCCCTACTACAAGGACCTGATGCGGGCCACTTTCTGGTGCCCGCCGCATCCGCAAGATGTGGAGCTCAATGAGCACACCATCCCCTACATGCAGGTCTACAAGCAGCACGCACCCGACATGTGGACGCGCGAGCTGCTCGAGATGACGATGTTCGACCTCATGGACGAGTACTGCGACACCGAGTGGTTCAAGGTCAACATGGCATGGACGGCGCTGGTCTCGGGCGCCCACGGTCACATGGAGGGCGTGGCGATCCCCGCTCTCAACTGCGTTGCCACGGTGTTCCCGCCGGCGGTGGCCAAGCCGGTGGCCGCGCGTGGAAACATGCACGGTTACTTCCACGCCATCATCCGCTGCGCTATTGCCCACGGCGCGGTGTTCCGCACCTGCTGCCCGGTCGAAGAGATCATCATCGAAGATGGGCGCGCCATGGGCGTGAGGCTGAGAGACGACGCCACCTGGGCCTCCAAGAAGATCTGGGCCAACAAGGCGGTGATAAGCGCCGCCCACATAAAACCCACCTTCCTCGACCTGATCGGACCGCAGCATCTCGATCACGGCTTCCAGCAGAGGATCAAGGATCTGAGCCTCAAGGGCGGAAGCCTCTACATGACCCACTTCCTTACCAAGGAGGAGCTCCGTTATCGGCCCAAATATCAACGACAGCCGGCCGAGGACTACCCGTTCACGGGCACGTTCTTCCCCTCCGACTCGCGCGAGCTCTACTTCGAGAACGTAAGAGACGTGCTCGGCAGCCAGACCAACCTGACGCTTCCGCCCGAGAAGGCGATGTGGGGCATGGTCTCGAGCTCGCTCTACGACGAAACCAACCCACAGTGCACGCGTCCGGACCGGGTAATAAACGGTCCGCTGTGGATGATGGTGCCCACACCCCAGTACAACGTCGAGGGTGAGGACGCCATGGACCGGGAAAAGGAGAAGTGGAACGAGTACATGCGTCAGGCCTTGTCCGCGGTCGTCGAAAACATCGATGACGACAACCTGATCAAGATCTTCGGCGAGACTCCCCGCGAACAGGAGTTCCGCAACACCGGCATGATGGGAGGCTCGTGGTACGGCATCCGCTGTGACCGCGACGAGTGGTGGAATGAACGGCCGCTGCCGGAACTTGCCCGCTACCGGGTTCCCGACATCGACGGTTTGTATCTCGCCCATCAGTCGGCCGCCCACCCCGGCGGTCTGTGCCTGATGGCAGTCGGCTACAACCTCATGCACATACTCATCGAGGACGGCGTCGCCGAGCCCGGTGACTGGTGGTACGCCTCGCCTTGGTACATCCCCGAGGAAGGCAAGATCTCGGCCGCGGGCCGCTAGGTTGAGGAGGAGGGAAATACGATGCCTAAAGAGCTAGTCGAACAGCCTCATCCGCAGAGCTTCTTCTCGGAGTTTCCGATCGAGAGCGAGTGGGACGCCGTCGTGATCGGCGCCGGCCCCAACGGACTGATAACAGCGGCATATCTGGCCAAGGCCGGACTGAAGGTCGCTTTGATCGAGCGCCGTTACGAGATCGGCGGTGGCCTGGCCACCGAGGAGATCCTCTATCCGGGGTTCTACTCAAACATACACGCCGTCTACCACATGATGACGGACTACATGCCGGTACTGAGGGATTTCGACCTCAGGCGCCACGGCCTGGTGTGGATCAAGCCCAACCAGCAAACCGCGATGGTGTTCGACGATGGCGCCTCCATTCAATTGACGCGCATGATCGAGGACACCACCGACTCCTTCCACAAGTTCTCGCAAAACGACGCGGTCCAGTTCGGCCGCGTCATGAGAACCTGGCGCAGGATCGTCAGCGACATCGTCGCCCCGGCGACCTATGTGCCGCCGATGTCGCCGCTCGATATCTCGGTGGCCATGGCCAAGACGGACATCGGTCGGGAGATGCTGGAGATCACCGAGCGCAGCCCGCTCGACATCATCACCGACAACTTCGAGAGCGATCAAGTCCGTGCGCTGCTGCTCTACACCTGCTGCATGTGGGGACTCGACCCGCGTGAGACGGGGACCGGATTCTTCGTGCCGCTCCTTCTGGACCGCGGGATGAACAAGGCCTACTGCCACGGCGGTTCGCACAAGCTGGCCGGCGCCCTGGCCCGAGAGATCCTGCAAGCAGGCGGCACCATCCTGGACGGCTCGCAGGTAAACAAGATCAACCTGACTGACGGCGCGGTAAGCAGTATCGATCTGTGGGAGGGTCGCACGCTTCACACCAAGGTGGTGGCTTCCACCCTCGACCCGCAAACGACCTTCATGAATCTCGTGGGAGCCGACAACCTGCCTGCCGAGCTCAGGAAGTCGGTGGAGGGATGGCAGGAGGACAAGTGGAGTTTCAACACCCTGCACGTGGCATCCGAGGAGGCGCCGCAATACGCCTGCGACGATCCGGCTGTAAACGAGTGCTTCATGACGGTGTTGGGCTTCGACAGCACCGAGCAGATCCTGGCCCACTGGGACAACGTGACGGCCGGCAAGATCGACCAGAGCGCATTCGGCGGGCACGCCACCTGCGAAACGTTCTTCGATAGCCACCTGAGCCGCATACCCGGCAAGCACATTTCCTTCTTCCAGATGCACGCTCCCTACGACCTCGAGGGCGGCTGGGAGGCTAACGGCAAGGAGATGGAGGAAGCGATGCTGGCCAAGTGGGCCAAGGCCGCTCCCAACATGAAGAAGGAGAACATCATCCGTACCAGCATGGAGTCGCCCGAGGACATCGCGATCCGCCTGCCCAACATGCGGCGCGGCTCCATAAAGCACGGCGACTACAAGCCCGTGCAGCTCGGCTGCTTCCGCCCCAACCAGGAGTGCTCGAGCACCGACACGCCGATAGACGGTCTCTACGTGTGCGGGGCATCGACCTACCCGGGAGGGTTGGTACTGGGCGGTCCTGGTTACCTCGGCGCCAACAAGATCGCCGAAGACCTGGGCGTGAAAAAGTGGTGGAAGCCGACCAAGGAGCTGGAGCGCTACGTGAAAACGTACCTCGAATAGGCTAGTAGCGGAGGACCGGAGGGTGAAGGAGACAGCTATGGTGACCAAGGAAAAGCGGGAGCTCCTGGCCGAGCAGTTCGACCGTCACGTAGACGAAGAGGGTAAGATCATCGATGAGTACCGGAGTCTGGCGGACACGCTGGGCTCCGGTCCTCTGGGCTTCGTGACGGACCTCATCCTGGCCGAAGAGGAGATGCACCATCTCCTCTTCACTACGATGGCCAAGTGGCTGAGAGAACCGCACTCGCCCGAGGAGGACGTGGGCTCGCTCAAGGTCGATGACGAGGAGTTCCTCAAGCGAACGCATGCGCTCAAGCAGCACGAGAAGGAAACGATACGGGCTACCCATGCGCTCAGAGACGAGATCGTCGGTGAAGACGCCGAGCTCTTGGATGCGCTGCTCGAGACAATGGCGCTCGACAGCGAGAAGCACTTTCGGCTGCTCACGATCATCGAGAAGCTGCTCGCGCCTTGAACGATAGCCGGCGGCCCGAACGACCGCCGGGCTCTTTCCTCTACTGACGGCAGGAGAATCCCGAGGGGTGGGACTGCCTGTGGCTTCCGGCTATCGTCGCCACATGGCGACCTCAAAGGAAGAGATTCTCGAGCTGGCCTTCACGACCGGCAAGCGCAACGAGCTCACCTGCGGCGGCTGTCCGCAGACCACCCTGTCCGGCATCTTCACGGCCCTCGATATCGAGGCGGACGATGTCTTCAAGGCGGCGACCGGCCTTGCCGACGGCGTCGGCCTTACGGGCGACGGCCAGTGCGGCGCCCTCTCCGGCGGAGTCCTGGCTCTCGGCTACCTCTTCGGCCGCGAGAAGAAAGACTTCGGCGACATGCTCGCCCTACTACCGGCCAGCCAGCTATCCAAGACGCTTCACGACAGATTCGTGGAAAAGTACGGCACCTGCCGCTGCGCCGACATCCAGCACTCCTTCTTCGGCCGCTTCTTCAACCTCTACGACCCCGCCGAAATGCAGGCCGCGATGGAAGCCGGCATGTTCGACAAATGCTCGACGCTGGTAGGCGAGGTCGCCAAGATGACCACCGAGATCATCCTGGAAGAGCAGGAGAAAGCGGACGCGACGGGCTGATGCATCCCACAAGCACGGCCATCGCGGCCTGCATCGCCCACCCCGTTCGCCCCTTCCGCCCGCGCGTATTCCCCTTGCTCGAACGTGCGCCAGTATGAAAGTATCAGCGCCGAGAACGGCGAGTCTCCGAGGGTGCAGACTTCGGCTCGAGCGGGCTCACCGATGGCCGCATAGGTGGGCTGGCGTACTCACCCCGAAGCCGCAGGGAGAAAGAACGTCATGCCTGGCGGGAGAGAACGCAACTTGGCAACGGGGGGGCCGGCTGTTGCGCTGGCGCTCGTACTCATAGCATCGATCTCCGTGGGAATCTGCGCGCGGCCGGCAGGTGCCGAGTCGGCGCCGGACGAGAGCCTGACCGCCGCGCTTCTCTCACAGGGGATTCCGCAAAACCGCATCCGCGGAGCCGACGCCGAGGGCATACCGATCGTCTGCGGCACCGACAACCTGGAACCCGTGCCCGGCGCGAGGACGCCAAGGCCACCGGCGAGCGGCGTTCCCGCGGCCCGCACACCCATACCGAATCATACGGTTGGCTGGGAAGTGATCCCGGGTGTCATTCGTAATGACGGCATCGATACGTTCAGACTCGAAGTCTCGGTGTCCTCACTGGTCAACCGAGTACTTCTCGAGTACATTCCGTCCCAACTCGTGGCACCCGGCCCGGCGCCGCTCGAGCTATTCGACGACGGGCTCGGCGAAGACCAGGCCGCCGGCGATTCTGTCTACACCGCCGGCCCGTTCTCCTATGATCCGGCCCGGCCCATAGCCGACTTCTTCCTTCACGATCCGGGAGGCCCGAGCGGCCTCGACCTGGTAGGCGTCGGCAGGATCAAGTTCGAAGAAATAGGCGGCGGCACCAGTCAGTTCCTCCTCGATCCCGAAGTCGGCCTGCTGCGCTCGGACATACCGGCGACGCAAAGCGCTCAGCATTCGGCTGACATCTTGAGCTCGGCGCACGTGATCAACGTGCAAACGGACTCGCGCGACGGCCAGCGCTTCATGCGGTATCTCGGCGGCAACCTGAGCAACTTGAGCCACGCGGTCTACGAGGTCATCCCGGACATAGTCGACTTCATGTTGGTCTTCACGACCTACAAGCTCGAGCACCAAGAACGCACCTCCAGCCCGAATTTCATCGCCGCCATTCATTCCGTCGTACAGACCAATTTCACCGGCTCATCTCGCATACTGCGCGACAACTCGGCCTCATATGGCAGCGCCGGCCGGCTGCAGAGTATGAATATCCTGGACGCCTACGCGCGCGGGATCTCCAGCGACAACGCGGCCCACGAAATCACCCACCAGTGGGCTTGTTGGGTGGGCTGGACCCTACCGGTATGCGAAGGCGCTCACTACTATCCACGCACCAACGGCGCGAGCCTGGTCGGAGGTTTCCAGTGGCTGGACAACGGTGACGGCACCTTCACGGCCAACTGCGACGAGGGCCGAAACGGCGCCCACCATGCGCCGCCCTTGGACAAGTACATGGCTGGCTTGATCGAAGGATCCGCCGTACCGCCGATCCACATCTACGACAGCTCCCTCTCGGTGCTCGACAAATGCGACGGCGAGCCGATCGTGCCCGACGACCTGGTGGGCACGACTGTGATCGAGGATATCCAGGCCCTCTACGGCGTGCGCACGCCCAGCGTAGCCGAAGCACAAAAGGACTTCAGGATCGCCTTCGTCGCGGAGACGAACGGACGCTTGATGAACCCGACCGAGTTGACCTTCTATGAAATCCTGGCGGCTCACGCCACGGCCGATCTCGCGCCCGAGGACCCCGACCCTTACCTGGGATTCAACTGGGTACCGATGGGACGCTTCTTCGGCGAAGGCACCACATGGAGCAGCGACCTCTGCATAACCGACGACGACGCCGACACCGTATGCGACGTCCTCGACATCTGCGACGGCTCAGACGATACCGTCGATAGCGACAGCGACGGTGTACCGGACGGCTGCGACCAGTGCCCGGGCGAGGACGATAGTGAAGACGCCGACGACGACGATATACCTGATGCCTGCGATGACTGCCCCACAGACCCCTACAACGATGCGGACGGCGACACGCTGTGCGCGGACGCCGACAACTGCCCACTCGATAGCAACCTGCTACAGGAAGATGCTGACGACGACGGCGTGGGAGATGCCTGCGACGCCTGCCCGGGCTTCGACGACGGGCTGGATGCCGACAGCGACGGCGCTCCCGATGACTGCGACTTGTGCACCAACGTCGGTGGCGTGCAGAACATGACGATCGGGCCCAAAGTGGCCCTCAAGAAGATCAACGCCGACGCCGTGGTAGGCAACGACCAACTGCGCGCAAGCGGCAGCTTCGTGCTCAACTCCGAATCCGGATTTGGCGGCCTCGATCCGGTCGCCGACGGAGCGCGCGTCGTCGTGACGGCCACGGACGGGACCAGCCGGGTAGACGTCACCATCCCCGGTGGGGCATTTGACGGGAGCACGGGTTGGAAGGTCAGCGGGCCGGGGTCGAAGTACTTCTACGTAGACAAGTCTCGACCGCCGGTAAACAACGGCCTGCGCAAGATTCTCATCAAGGACCAGAACGACAAGAATCCCGGGCAGGTCGGTATAAAGATCAAGGCCAAGGAGGGCAACTACCCGGTGGTATCGGGCGACGAGCCGATTCAGCTACTGGTGGTTCTCGGCGCAAGCCAGTCGTCTCTTGGCGGAGAATGCGGTGAAACCGTCTTCTCGGCCGGGGACTGCCGCTTTGTTGCCGCGGACAAGAAGCTCACCTGCCGGCAATAGACATCCGGACACTCACGCGCGAGGATGGATTCGCGCGGACGCGCCCAGCGCCGACCACCCTCCCGCATGGAAACCGAACACGCAGCCACTCCAGCCACATCGCCTCTGCCCTCGCGGCTGAGCTGGCTCTGCGCGCTGCTCGTCGCGGTTGTCGCCCTCGTTCTCTACTCGCTCACCGCGGCGCCCGATCTCGCACTGGTGGACTCGGCCGAGCTCGCGCTGGCGGCCTACACGGGCGGAGTTGCCCACCCGCCGGGCGTTCCACTCTACGTCCTCATCGGTCACGCTTTCGCCAACCTGCCGTGGTGGGACTCACCGGCTCGGGCTCTCAACCTCATGTCAGCCTTGTGGGGCGCGCTCGCCGTAGGGCTCGCCTTTCTCGTTACCGAGCGCTCGATCGCGCTGCTCGAGATCTCCGGCCTTCGTGGCCCCGCGGAAACGAAGGGAGCACCCTCCACCGTCTTGCTACCTGCACTGGCCGCCGCGCTAACCTGGACGACCTCGCGCAACCTGTGGTTCTGGAGCGGGCTCACGGAAGTCTACACCCTCGGCCTCTTCCTCATGGCGGCGGCCTGGCTGTGCACCTTGCTGTGGGCATGTCGGCAGATCGCCGATGAAGACGCTGCCGACCTCCCACTCAGCAAGCAGAAGACAACGCCGCGCCTGACTGAGCATGGAACGCCGTGGTTGCTCGCCGCTATCGCGTTGGCCGGCCTCGGGCTGGCCAACCATCACGCCACCGCTCTGCTGATCTTTCCCCCGCTCTTGATGCTCGTGCTGCTGGTAAACCGCCGAGTGCTGACGAACGCGCGCTTTCTGGGGGCCTCGGCAGGGATCCTCACAACCACCCTCGCGCTGTACGCCTGGCTACCGGTGGCCGCTCGCCACGAGCGCGGTCTCGGCTGGGGAGGCATCGATTCGTTCGGCGCTCTCGTGCGCCACGTGGCAGGTTGGCAATACCGCGCTCAGGTATCCGGCGAGGGCCACGCGGCAGGCGCAGTCGTCGCCGACTTCGCGAGGTCGCTCGTCCTCGATTGCGGGATCGTCGCAACCGCGGCCATCGTTGCGGGCTGCCTCGCGGCAGTGCTCATCAACAACCTGACCAAGGGTAAGGACCATCGACCGGAACCGCTCTCTCGAAAGGAGCGGCGGGTTCGCGCCCGCAAGGCGAGCAAGGAAGCCGCACCGGCCGAACGGTCGAACCCGTGGCGGCTCGCTGTCGGCGCGGGAGTGCCGCTGGTCATGGTGCTCTTCAACCTGCTTCTGGTCGCCATTTACGGAGTCGGCCTCGAGGACCGCACCTCCTATCAACTTCCGGCGCAGCTCGCGTGGTGCGTGCTGGCCGGCACGGGCCTGTGGCTGGCGGGACGCAGTTGGAATCCGCTGCGCACACCTGCCGTGCTGATCGTGGTCGTGGTCGCTTCCGCAGGACTGAACGCTTGGAGGAACTTCGAGTTCTGCGACCTTCACGAAGAAAGAAGCGCGCGCCTGCTGGTAACCGAAACGCTGGACTCGCTTCCAGCCGGCAGCCTCGTCTTCACGACCGAGTGGAACTTCTACGCCCCCTATCTCTACATGCGCCACGTAGAGGGCTACCGCCCCGACATCGACGTCGTCGACGTCTTGTTGATGCGCCGCTTCTGGTACCCGCGCTACGTCGAGCGCGCGATGCCGGAGCTCACCGCCTCGGCCCGCGTTGCCTTCGACGCCTTCCACGAGCAGGTTCGTCGTTTCGACCGCGGCGAGCAATACAGCGACGAGGAGATTGCGCAGGCATACACCACACTGATGACCGAGTGGACCCGCAACCGGCTCGCAGAGAGTCAGGTATTCGCGGATTTCGGCTGTCTCGATCACCCGCAGGAAAAGGAGTGGATTCGAAGCTTCGGCGCCATGCCGCGCGGATTGCTGGTTCGCCTGGAGGAACGCGGGGTCCTCCTTGGTGAGGCCGGGACACCCGTACCTCCCAAGCAAATCACGAATCTCGAGTATCTGAGACGGCGTATCGGCAGTGGCGAAACACCGCTCGTCAACCCTTTGCTCATCGATCCCACCGAGATCCGCTACTGGAAAGTCTACCGCGCCTACCTCGACGCCGTAGAGTCGTCGCTATTGCTGGCCGCCCTGTCGGCCGGCGAGGACACCGTGGCCG
>PIVZ01001201.1 GCA_003354045.1 bacterium | reverse complement strand
CGGGCCCATGAGTATCCGGAACTCGATCGCCAACTCGACCAGGCGGAGTACGAACGGGCCCTCGATCTGGCGGAGCGCGTCGGGCTCTTGCGGCTGGATCAACGGTCGAGATTCTGAACACCGACCGCCCGGCACAAAACGCCCGGCACAAGACGACCGGCACAAGACGACCGGCACCGTGTCAGGCTGGCCGAGGCATTCGCTGACGGCCGGCGTGGGCTGACCGCAATCTCGGCGTCGATCAAGAACTTCGTCCGCTCTTCTAGTCGGGAAGCGCGAATGCCATCAAGGCATCGCCGGGCTCCGACCAGCCGTGACCGCCGGCGGCTATGACCACGTACTGCTTGCCGTCGGGGCGCAGCCTGTAGGTCACCGGTGAGGAGTTGCCCGTGTAGGGCAGTCGATGGGTCCAGATCTCTTCTCCGCTGTCGGAGTCAAAGGCCCTCACGAACTTGTCCGTGGTAGCGGCTATGAAAACGACGCCACCGGCCGTGGCCACCAGGCCGCCCAAATTGGGAGCCCCTTTCTCGAGCCAAAGCGGCCAAGGAGCCATATCGCGCGTGGTTCCGAGTGTCGTCTTCCACAGCACTCGGCCGGACCTGAGATCCACCGCGGTCAGGGTTCCCCAGGGCGGCGGATTACACGGCGCTCCGAAGTTGGAGAGCAGCGGCACCCGCTTCACACCGTAAGGCGTCCCCGCCATCGGGTAGAGCTCGTTGGGATAGCCCGCCTTGCTCAAATCGAGGAGATCGAACTCGGTCCTGGGGATCAAGGTAACGACGCCGGCGGCGTGGATCTGATTGACGAAGAGCAG
>PIVZ01000579.1 GCA_003354045.1 bacterium | reverse complement strand
GTGATCGCCGCGATGCGTGAAACGCCGCGACATTTGTTTGCCCCCCGGAACCGAATCAACGACGCCTACCACGACCATGTCGTAGAGACTGAGCTCGCGCTTCATCCGGTCGTGGAACACACGCACCGGCTCGTCTTCGCGCAGCATGTTTTCCGGGTCCGTGTCGATCGCGGCGGGATGCAGCAACGAGAAAGTCCGAGGCCACAGCGTTGGCAGGATGGCGAGCGTGGCAAGCACGACGCACGCGAGCGCGAACGCCGTGGTCACCGCGCGCGGGTGATCGATCCCGATGAGCGGAAGGCGGTTGTGCGGGCTTTGTGCGGCCATCGCCGGCCCTCCTCAGTGTACGGTATGCGCCAGCGGTTGGGCGCTCGTGCTACCTGTGTTCAGGGGTTGGATGAAGGGGGCTTGTGGCCACTGGGCGACGTGGCCGTGGTCGGCGACGCGTGCGGTCGCCGCCGCCGCGCCGCGCGCCTCGCCAGATTCGAACGCATCGACCAGCAGCTCGAGCGGTGTCCAGGAACGACCCGTCGCCGGGTTCTCTAGTTCACGAACACCGCGGAAGGCAGGGTTGCTGCACATCACGCCATCGTCGTCGAAGGGTCGCACGCAGCTCGCCACGCTCAGGATCTCTTCGTCGCCGACGTGCTCGTCGGCTCCCGTGAGGCGCACGCTACGAACACGCTCACCATCCCCTCGCGAGAGATCCACATCGATGTCGAGGCCCCCGAAGCCGCCGAACCAGCCCCCGCTGTGCTCGAAGGCATCCGGCGAGAAGACGCGCGTGAGCTCGACTTCGAGAATCTTGCGCAGGTCTTCCCCGCGGATTTCGCCGACAGCGAGCGAGGGCGCGATCGGCAGGTAGCGGTAGACCTGCTCGAGCGTGATCTCCCCTCTGAGAAGAGGGCTGTCCTCGGCCGCATCACGCAGCGCCGTTCCTGCAGGAAGCACCACCGCGTCGAAGCGGAAGCCGGGTGTCATCGACACCTGCGTGCCGGCCGCGCGCCGGATCACCTCGGCCAGCAGGCTGTTGAAGGGGTTTTGCAGGACATTGCGCCGGTGAAGGGGCGCGTCGACACGGCCCACCACGGTGTCGATGCGCCGCCTGAGCGGCATCTCGATCCAGGGCGCCGGATAATCCATATCGACGACGTCCGAAAGGAAGGGAGCCCGCGCCTCCCGTACCAGCGCCGCGACGTTCGGATCCTCTGGCAGCGATGCATCCACCTCGAGCAGGCGCCAGCGGTGCGCGATCCGCTTGCCGTCCCGGAAGGTGAGATCCATTCGGCCGAGATAGCCGTCGTTGCCGGACTCGACGACGAGTGCACCGCTGGCCGACTCGAGCGGTTGCGGCGTCACCTCGTGGGTGTGCGCCGAGAAGAAGACGTCGATGCCCGGCTGCACGATCTCGGCAAGGCGCCGGTCGCGATGCAGACCGAGTTCGCTCAACACGATGACACTGTGCGCGCCCGCCTTGCGCAACTTTGCCGTCGCGTCGTCGAGCAGCGCACGGTAGCGGTCTTCGCCCTGCAGGAACTCGAAGCCCCAAGCGAAGGGGCGAGCCATGCGCGGCACGATGTCCGATGTCAGGCCGATGATGCCTACGCGCACGCCGCCGGTCTCCAGTACAAGTGTCCCCGGCAGCAAGAGCTCGCCTGCCGCCAGGGGCGGCATTGTCTGCGTGAGGTTCGCCGCCAGGTTGGGAAAATTCGGCCGCTCGACGTGCCCGTCGAAGAGCAGCCAGTCGAGCAGACGCACGAACCGCGAAGGCTCCGCCTGGTAACGCAGCCGGGTCGTGACCGCGCCGTAGGCGAAGTCCCAGTTGCCGGGAACGCCGACGTCTACACCGAGCGCGTTGACGGCCGGCACGATCGCGTTGCCGCGCGTGTAGAGCGCCTCGACCCCGCCGTGGTAGGTGTCGCCGACGTTCAGCAGCAGGCTCGCCGGGTTGTCGCTGCGGATCTGCTGCACCAGCGTCGCGATCCGCGCGATGCCGCCGCGCATCGCCACTTGTGCCCGCGCGGAGCTACCGTCCGCAGGAACCACGCGCACGAGATCCAGATGTGGTACCAGGTTCGCGTGCAGGTCGTTGAGGTGAATCAGTGTGATCGTCCGCTCGCCGGGCCGCTCGGGCGCGCCGCGCTCTTCTCGCCGATCGGGCTGAGAGGATGCGGAGGGCGGCGCTCCCAGGAGGGCCAGGATTGCCAGGCTTGCAAGGGTTTTTCGTTGCATGGTCGGGGTTAATCTCCGTGATCTTGCATATGATCATACACGAATATTGACATAGGGGAAGACTCTGGCTAGAATTTCTTCCATGGCCAGCAAGAAGAAGGCGCCCGAGGCACATCCCATCCTCAGTAGTGAGGCCTTGCGCCTCGTGGCCGGCCGCTTCCGGGCGCTCAGCGACCCGTCGCGGCTGCGCATTCTCAACCTTCTCATGCAGGGAGAGAGCGGCGTGCAGGAACTGGTCGAGGCGACGGGCTTCGAGCAACCCAACGTCTCGCGCCATCTCTCGGTGCTACGCAATGAGGGAATCGTGGAGCGCCGGGCCAACGGCAACCGCGCGCTCTACAGCATCCAGGATCCGACGATAGTGCAGCTGTGCGAGATCGTGTGCGGCGGCCTGGCTGGCCGGCTGACTGAAACGCTTGAGGCGCTGCCCTAGCCCGGATTAGCCGTGGGAAGGCGCAGCGGCGACCGCCTCCACCTCCAACCGCGTCCCGCGATCGTTGTGACCCGGCTCGCCGGTGATCATGAACGGCTGCAGATGGAAGTAGCCCCCCGCGAAATGCAGCGGGTTCAGCGGAGTGGGGAGGATGGTCTGGTGCGAACGGTGTCCCTTGAATTGATAGGGCTCCCAACCGTGGTAGGCGATCACCTGCCCCGGCCGAACGCTGTGGGAGACCTTGACGCGGGCCTCGAACGAGCCGATGTCGTTGTGCGCCCGCGCGAGATCGCCGTCACTGAGGCCGCGCGCTTTGATATCGCCGGGGCTCATGACGATGGTCGGCTCACCGCGCTGCAGCCGCATGAGGTTCGTCTCGTCCTGCCAACTCGAGTGGATCGACCAGCGCGTGTGGCCGCCGGTTAGTTGCAGCGGGTAGTTTCCATATTCGCGTACGAGTTTCACGATTTTGTCGTACGTTTCGCCCGCCACGTTGGTCGACACCGAGTGATCGGATTGAAAAATCAGCCCGCCGCCCTTGGCCGCGTTCAATTTCCGCACTACTTCGCGACGCACTTCCTCGTCGTCGCCACGTTCCCAAATTTGCATATTGTTGTTGCCGCAAAAGGCGAGTTTATGGCCGTATTGCCTCCGTAGCTCGACCACGTCCAGGCCCGCCTTTGCTTCCAGCGGATTA
>PIVZ01000578.1 GCA_003354045.1 bacterium | reverse complement strand
CTCCAGCACTGCCGCAAACACCCTGCTCGCGTTGTCGAGAAGCACCGATGCTCCGGGCTTCCATCTGCACTCCTCGCTCTCCGATATGATACCCAGATAGCCTTCACACCGCCGCTTGATCACCAGAGGTACCGTGACTAGTGACTTGGCACCCATCCGTGCAAGCAACGCGGACTCTGTCTGTGAGACATTGCCGATCCCTGGAAAGTCGGCGCTTGCATTGCCGATTTGCAGAAAGCCTCCCGGGGCAGCTTGTCGCAACTGGGTCTCGAGTCGTCGGTATTCCTGCAACCGGATGCTCGGCCACGCCACCGGCGACCAAGAACAGCCCAGGCGAGCCCAGCAGTGTGCGAATCCCAGCGTCGTTTTATCGTCATCGACCAACGCGAGATAAGCGACGTCGGCACCAAAGAACCGCGCTAACTTTCGCAATCCGTCGCGCAGTCCCTGGTCGATGTTGTCGTCGGTGAGCTCGAGGAACTGCCTGGCCAGCGCATCCAACTCGGACTCGAAGGTCGCTGATACATCGGCACCGCAGTCTCGGCCGGCGCGGCCGATCGCTGTGAAGCGTTGGCGAGACGCGAGCGCCGTTGCCACTCTGCGCGGCCTCGAACTCGTCGCCCCCGCGGAGTCCAGTCGTGCACCCATTCGGACGGACGGCTCGTGCCGCGAGCGACGGTCACAGAAGATGGCGAAATGTCGAAACTACTCGCGGTCAGCGCAGCCGAGATCGCACCCTAGCACAAAGTGCTCAGCCAATTGAAGCAATGCGTGCGGCTCTGACAGTATTTTCCACTACGGAGTTACCGGATACCCCGCAGTTCTCTCGCCCGTTTCGCGGATGAAGTGTGAAATGGCTCACACACAAATGACGGGCGCCGTGAAGTGCCATGCTTTGGAGCCGGTAAAATCGATCGAGAGGGCTGGATCCGACGCAAAATGGAACTACTTTTGTGAGCTACTTCACATTTGGGTCGCACTCAGAAGAGAAATGCCCATCAAAGAGGCAGGTCGGCTCAGCATCCCGGTGCATCGTGCCGGGATCCGGCCTCCAGCACGCACCCCCGCCTCGGTTACGCCGGCCAGTGCTTGGCGAGGAACTCGTCCACGAGTTCATTGAATGGACCGGGCGTCTCGAAATAGGTGGAATGGCCGGCAATCGGAATGTCACGAATCTCGGCGCCCGGGATTACGCCGGCCACCTCATGGAGCACCTCGGGCGGGAAGAGCTGATCGTGCTCGCCCACGATCATCATGGTCGGCGTGGAGTAGCCCATGAGCTTCTCCGGGGTCAGACGAAGATCGTCGTCGGCCATACGCGCAAGAAGCGCTGGCTCGAAGCGTTCGTTGAGCGCGTTTATCTGATCGTAGAGACCTGCGAGCTCCGGCTCGCGCTCAGGGAAGTTCGGAGCAAGGGCAGCGCTGCTGGGGATGCCCTCGTCGCCCGTCATCTCGAGGACGCGCATTGCGTTTAGCATGACCGCCTCCGTAAAAACGCCGCCCGGCGTTCCCGCGAGCACCAAGCAGGAGACCCGCTCGGGATGACCGAGCGCCGTCGGCAATCCCGTCCAGCCGCCCATCGACTGCGCCACGATCGCGGTGCGCTCGATGCCCTCGGCATCCAAGATGGCAAGCAAGTCGGCCGGGAAGTGACGCGGGTGAAAGTCATCGGCCGTGCAGACGGAGCGTCCGAAGATGCGGTGGTCGAAGACGACAACTCGATAGCCGGCGGAGAAGTGCGGTATCTGCTGCCACCAGCTAAGCGTGCTGCCACCCGCCCCGTGGGCCAGGACCAGTGCGGGCCGGTCGGATTCGCCGTGGACCTCGTAGTAAATGCGCGCGTTCGCGTTCTCGACATATGGCATGACGCCATTGGAGCACGCCGGCGCCGGATACGGCAAACGTCAGGCAAAACGCCAGGGTTCCGACAGCTATGGCCGCGTGTTACACGGATCGACAGAGGTATCAGACATGATCAATACAGAGCTTTGCGAAATGCTGGGCATCAAGCACCCTATCATTCAGGCCGGCATGGGCCCGTTCGGCACCAACAAGCTGTGCATCGCCACGGCCAATGCGGGAGTGCTCGGCCTCATCAGCTCGAGCGGCGTGAACTCGAGAGACACGATGCCCGAGATCTACAAGTACTTCATCGGAACTGCGGGCGCGACGTTGGACGACGACAAGCCTGCGGTGCTGGAAAAGATTTTCCGCCAGACCTTCGAAGGTACGCGCGAGAAGCGAGGGATCTTCGGCCTGAACGCCTTGGTGGCAACCGAAGAGAGGGGTAACGCCGAGGTCATCATCGACGCAGCCATCAAGGCGCGAGAAGACAACCCCGAGATGAAGGAGCGATTCAGGGTCATGTTCACCTCGGCCGGCGACCCGATGCCGTGGGGCGAGAAAATCAAAGGGGCGGGCTTCAAGTGGATTCACGTTGTCCCTTCGGTAAAGGGCGCGCTCAGATGTCAGAAAGCCGGCGTGGACGTGATCGTCGCCTCCGGGCACGAAGGCGGTTTCCATACTGCGTGGGAGCCCGTGCACTCGATGGTCTTGCTGCCCGCCGTGGTCGAGGCTTTGGCCGGCTCCGGTATTCCCGTGGTCGGCGCGGGCGGCTTCTGCGACGGGAAGACCCTGGCTGCCGCTCTCGCATTGGGCGCCGCCGGTGTGCAGATGGGTACGAGGTTCCTGGCCACAAAGGAAAGTGATTTCGCACCGCTGTGGAAAGACAGCGTCGTCAAGGCTAAAGACCGAGGAACGTTGGTCGCTCGCGGATTCGTCGGCCCGGCCCGCTGGCTGCGAACGGAGCCGAGCCAGCGGCACGCCGAGAGGACACTCCAGATGTCGCCCGGCGTATACCTGGGCAAACCAGACGATTTCGCGACCATCCCCAGCGAGCTGATCATCGGCGAGCTCGAAGGCCTGAACGCCGTATTCGACGGGGACGAAGACGTGGCCCTCATGGCCGCAGGCGAATGCGCCCAGCGGGTCACCGACCTGCCCAGCGCCGAAGAACTGGTGCAAAGGACGGTGAGCGAAGCCTCGGAGATCCTCACCAACCTGCCGCAGCGGTTGCTGGCGTAGCGACTGGGATCGATTTCTATCCGCTTGGAGCAGAAAAAGCAGTGCCAAGCACCGGAGGAGGGGATCGTGCTTGGCACTGTTGCTCTCGTCCACCAATTGGCGGACAGAGCGCTAATCATGTCCCGGCCGGCGGCGCTCCCGTCGCCCAGCCGTCGGCCCGCGCTCGCCTACTTCCAGACGATGTCGGCCGGGTCTCGGCTCAGGTGGCCGAGTGCATCCTTCCAGCGATAGAGGATCAACGCGTCCATCACCGCTGAGTCCTGTCCTCGCCTCTTCTTGTCCA